>CATKGX010000135.1 GCA_949747775.1 uncultured Clostridia bacterium
GTAACATATACTCACAATAAAATAAAGAGTTTCAGGAGGCAAAACTTGTAAGAGGATATGTAGGTGTAAAAAGTGTGGGCAAGGATGCACAATATTTGAAAAAATAGCACCTGCAGTAGATTATCAAATCTACATACTAGACTATCATAATTGAAAGCGAAGGAATGAGGGGTTTCTAGTTATGATGTATTATTTTGGGGCAATGGGGATAATACATCATTTTTCTGCTCAAGAATTTCAGGGTTTCAGCTTCTAATAATCTGACTCTATTTATCCTTTTACAAATAATTTAATTAATGATATAATGCCGTTATAATAAAAATAGGAGGTCTGATTATGCTAGAAAATATTGAAGTTTTATGTCATAGTAGCATAAAATTTAGTAAAGAAAAAATAATTTATATAGATCCGTTTGAAATAGATAAAAATTACAATGATGCAGATATTATATTTATAACACACGACCATTACGACCATTATTCAGAGGAAGATATAGACAAGGTAAGAAAAGATGATACCGTTATTATAGTACCAGAAGAATTATTAACTAAAGTACTAAAATTTGGATTTAAACAAGAATATATAGTTACGGTTGAACCTAATAAACAATATATGACCGAAAGTATTAAATTTGAAACAATAGCAGCCTATAATACTAATAAGCAGTTTCATCCAAAAGAAAACGAATGGGTAGGATATATCATAGAAATAAAAGGTATTAAATATTATATTGCTGGCGATACAGATGTAACAGACGAAAATAAAAAAGTAAAATGTGATGTAGCTTTTGTTCCAGTTGGTGGCACATATACAATGGATTTTAAAGAGGCAGCATATTTAGTAAATGAAATAAAACCTAAAATAGCAGTACCAATCCATTATAAAAGGATTGTAGGTTCAGTTCAAGATGCTACAGATTTTATAAAACTATTACATCCAACAATAAGAGGTACAATTTTAATGAAATAATATAAGAGAAAAGAGGAACTATCAATGGAATATTCAAAAAATGAAAAGCAACTATTTAAAGAAGCAGGAATATATGTGGAAGATAAAGCCTATACAAAAGAAGAAAGAGAAAAATTAAAAATAAAACTAATTGATTACATTATGAATCATAGCTCAAAAGATATAAATAAACTTAATAAAAAATTTAGTGATATTTTATATAACTAGAATTATATAAAGAGAACAACGAGTAAGTTGTAGGGGAGATTAAGTAGTATAAGGTGTCTGCTATTTTTAATATAATTAATAAAAAAATGAAAATTTTATAAAATCTTGTAACGAATTGCA
>CATKGX010000136.1 GCA_949747775.1 uncultured Clostridia bacterium
TAAACTGTTTTATTACTTCTTCCACTCTAGCAGTTACTATTATTTCGATTTCTTCTTTCATTTTTTTATTCCTCCTTTCTTGCATAAATAAAAACACCTACCTAGGTAAGTGTTTTTATTTTCTTTATTTTTTATTTTACAATAAACTCTATTTTTTCATTTGACCATAGACTTGGTTGATATTCTATAACTGTCTCTTTTGCATTTTTTGGTACTTGGAAATATAAAACCGCTTTAAGCTTCTTGCCACTTGACAAATTTTCTAATGTTGGTGTTTTATAGTCATCTGCTGAATAGTGTTCTTCACATTTCTCCCCATCTGCATAACATTCCATACTACTTAAAGTTATATCTGAATTAGACATGTTTTGGAAAGAGAATTCTACTCTAATAATTTTATTTCCTTTACTTGGTGCTGAATATTGGCTATATCCTGTATAGTCTTTTGTAGATACAAATGTTACTTTTACATCACTTTTTGTTATTGACTCTCCTACTTTTACTTTTCCGTCTCCATTTGCGTTATTATTTTGCTCATCTTTTTGTTCTTCTTTTTGTGTATTTTCTTGGTTATTTTTCTCATTATCTTTTTTGTCTTCTGGTTGTGTTGCAACAGTTTGCTTTTGTTCATTGTTGCTTCCTGTCGTTCCCGCTGGCGTAACTGTATTTCCGTCTTGACTATTTCCAGCACTTGCTAATACTCCTACAACAATAACAATAATTACCCAAAACCACCATTTTTTATAAATTGGCTTTTTCTCTTGCTTTTCCTCGTCCATTAATTTGTCCTCCTTTATTTAATATATTTACAATATATGTTATTTTCTGTTCTCTGTATGTATTACGTTTGTATTACATTAAATAAATAGGTTCCTATTTCTTTTACCAATCAGTTATATTTTTTTCACCTTTTCATCTTTAAATAAATCTTTAAATATTTTCCTTAATGGAATTATTTTCGGCTTTTTGTTCATACTATCTGCTTGAATCATTTTATCTGTTACCGCTTCTTGTAAAATAATGTTTCTTTTAAAATTATCCTGCATCCTAACCAAATTTGCTTCACAAAATTTAGTTACTTCTTTATAACTCATATTCCAAAATTCGCTTGGCATTAATCCAAAATAATAAGAAAGCATTTCCATTGCATAAATTAGATTTGATAAATCATTTGCTTTTTTTATGCCTTCTATTATATCATCTATCCCATATACCCTTTGAATACTTCCTCTTGTGCTACCTTGCTGATTGCTTTTTCTGCTGAACTCTTGATAACTTCGCTCATATCGATGCCTAATAAAGGATTTGATATTTTCTCTTGAAGCTGCTTTTTGCTCATTTTGGTTTTGAAAAAACCCTCTTCATTGATAATTCCTGCCATTTCACTAAAAATATCTTGATATGTTTTTCCATTTTCTTGCTTATAATCATCTATAAAGTCAAAGACATCTTCGCTTGTTTTAAAAGCTTTTAGTCCTGACTCATCTTCTGCAAATGCAAATATCATTTTAGATAATGCATCTAAATCATTCTCATTTACCGCTTTAAAATATATATCTTCAAAGTTCTTTCCTTTTAAAATATTGGATACATTTACTATTTTTCTTGTTGTAAATACTAAATTTACTTTTTTATTCTTGGTTTCTAATATCATTTTTCCTCTCCTTTGCAAAAGAGAGCAAGAATAAAATCTTGCTCTTTATTTTACTCTTTATTCTACTACTGTAAATCCATCTGTTTCTTCTACATCACTTGTTTTATAGATTGTTAATTTGTCTTTTAAGAATTCTCCTGCTGTAATTGCGTCCATTGTTAGAATGCAATTGCCTTGTAGACTTCTAACAAGAGGTTTACCTGCTATTTCTGCTGTATTAGAAGGTAATTCAAAAAACCAATAAAGGTTTTTGCCTTTTAACTCTCTTAATTTTTTATGTTGTGTATGTGTAAATAGAATTGGTATTTCTATTGTACCTGCTTTTTTAATTCCTGGTCTTGCAATTTCATAGTCTAAGTCTAAGACTGTTGCTGTAATTTGTTCTGGTGCTTCTTCTAATGCTGGTATTTCTTCAGTAAATGCTACTTGCACTCTTTCTCCTGTTTTTGTTTCTGAATAATACACTTTTGTTAAAGTGCTTACATCTGGTGTTTCTCCTGCCATAATAAATTCCTCCTATTTTTATTTTATATATACAAAAGAGTTGGTTATCCCTTCCCAACGAACTTTGTATTTAGTTGTTAATTGATACTTTTGGATTGTTTTGTCATATACAATTGGTTCTGTATCAGTTCGTAATATATTCCTTTTTTGTAATTTTTCGTCTGTGCCACTCGCCATTTCCATACATTCTTCTTGCGTTTCTGCCCAATGCTGTATTATAATTTGGAAATCCTTTAGTATTGGTTTTGCATTTTGAGATTTTATAACACTATCTAATGGAGTATGAATGAAACGGCATGGGAAAATACTATCTGCCGTTGGTATTTGAAAAATTGCTTCTGTTTTGTTTGTATTATCATCTTTTATCTCTGATAAATCTTGATATAATAAGTCTGACATCTGCTTTGTTGTAAATTCTTCTATCATATTTTTACTGCCTCCTAGATTCTTCTTTTTTCACACAAGCTTCTTATATTGTAATTTTTAAAGACATTGGTGTCTTATTTAAGTTTATGGTTATCGTTCTCTTTTTTAGACTTTTATCATTTTTACTTTTCTGCTCTTCATTTTCTGTTTGCCACTTTGCTCTAGCTGTTTTTATTGCTTTTTGAATTCTTCTATCAAACTCTGCTTGATATTCTTTATTCTTTAACATTTCATCAAACGTTTGCGTTTTGCTTTCCGTTCCTGTAAGTTCATTTATTGCCCTTTCATTAACATCTTTTTTCTTCATTTTTCCCCCATCCCAGTCATTGCTTTTGCCCCAACTGTTATTTTATTATTCTGTTGTTCTTTAATGCCTACAATCAGTAAAAAGGCATATTTTTTATTCACAAGCATATTTCGACACTTTTTTTATTTTATTTATGATATATTTATGCGCGTCGCATTTTTATACAAAAGAAGAAAGGATGTGTTGTTATGAATCTTATTGCACATTGTCAGAATGATGTTTCTCTTGGAGAAGAAGTTGGTACCATTTCTGTTTCTATTTTCAAAAATCAGAATGGTTTATCTTCTTTTACAGTAAATGCAGAAAATGATAATGTATTGCAAGTTTCTTATGTTATCGAAGATACTCTAAAAATGTACTAGGCTAACCTTTTTGTTAGCCTTTTTCTTATTTTTAGGTATTTTTCGCACTCACTTATTCATAACATTGTTGATAATCTCTTCTTTTATCTAGGATTTTTATTACTATTTTACAACCTGATATCATAATAACACGTTCTTTACTGACATGTCTTGACATTTACTGACCACTTGTATTTAATTCTTCAAACATCTCTAATGCCTTTCCATGCATTTTGCATGTTCTTTCATAAGAATAATGTATATTTTCAGATATTTCTTCTAAGCAAAATCCTTTTAGATATTTATCCGTTAAAATACTTCTATAGGGCTCTTTTACGAATCTAATTTGATTTAATATTGCATTTTGTTTTTTCTGTTCTTCTGTTAAAATATCTATCATTTGCTCATATTGGTCTATTAAATTCTCTAATGCATAGTTTGTTTTATTATGTGCTTTTGGTAATCCATCTATCTTTTGAATAATGTTTAGTGCGATTGTCCTTTGCTCCTGATACCTCTCAATTTGCTCTTCTACCCATTTTTGTGCATATCTGTAATTCTTTAAGTCTTCTTTTGTCATTGTTTTCTCCTTTATATTCGTTTTGTTTTATTTTCTATTTTCAATCTATTAACTTTTTTATTTTTTGTACTGTGTGTGTCGCAAATTCATGTGTGTTTTCTGCTAAAGCCAAGATTTTTCTTATCTCTAGCTCTATTTGTTTTTGCTTAATTGTCTCTTTGAACAACATTTCATTTTCATGAATCAATTCACTTATTTGTTTTTGCATTTTTCGGTCTAAAATATCATTTAATAGAATTGCTATAATAATCAATGTAATACAACAGCTATAAATCATTTCCACATTCTCCCCTCCCTTTTTTCTCAGTTTTACTGTACCTTAAAGTTAAAAAAATTTTTTGCTGACTTTCCTAATATTTTTGAAATACCATTAATATGTGAAATTCTAGGCTCGGAAATCCCATTTTCTATATTGTAATAGCTTACTTTGCTTTTAAATCCTAGCATTTGCGCCATATCTTTCATTGAAAGTCCTTTCGTTTTCCTTTCTCTTTTTAATTCATCTTTATATACATATTTAGAATACGGATTCATTTACTCCTCCTTTTTGTTTTGTTTTACTGTACTTATTATATCTCCTTTTTCTTCTAAGTCAAGCTTTTTTCAAAAAAAGTTCACTCTTTCTGTTGTATATAGGTGATTTGTAAGAAAAAATTTTTTTGCTTGTTTACTTTTTCTGAACAATGTGTTAGAATATCATGTAAGGGGTGATACAAATGAATGAACATAAACCTATAATTTCTAGTCGTATTAAATCTTTAAGAAAAGAATATGGCTATACACAGGAACAACTAGCATCTATTTTAGGTCTAAATGCTAAGTCTAGTATAGCTAATTATGAAAACGGAGCAAATTCACCTAGTGATGAAATAAAGAAAAAAATGTCTGAACTTTTTGATTGTACAATAGATTATTTAATAGGATTGTCCGATATCAGAAAACCAAATAGTACAAGTCTTCCTTTACACTCTCAAATGCAAGAACAATATTATATGTGCCCTGTTTATAGCACTGCTACACTAACTTGTAATCTAGCAGATGCATGCATTGAAGGACGTATTCCTGTGAATTCTACTTTATTTAATCTTGTTTGTCCTGAAGAATACTTCTTTTTGCATATTACTGAAGAAAGTATGAATAAGCTTATTAAAAGTGGATCTTATGCATTAATTCACAGACAAGATAAAGTTGAAAATGGAGAAATCGCTGTTTTACTAATTAATCAGACAGAATCTACACTAAAAAGATTTACTAAGAAAGGTGATTTAACTATATTAGAACCACTTTCAAATAATGATGATTTTCAATTACAAATATATGATAAAACTACATCTATACAGGTTTTAGGAAAATATGTTGGAAAGTTTGAATTAAATGATTAATATAGAACATATTAAAAATACAATTTATGGCGGAGTGAGTGGGATTCGAACCCACGTGACGTAAGAACTACGTCTAACTGATTTCGAGTCAGCCTCGTTATGACCACTTCGATACCACTCCAAATGCCATTTTTATTTTAACATATCATTTTTACTTTTTCAAGGCACACTATTTTAAGCTTTTAGGGATAACGATTGGCAAAATTGATATGTTTTTTATTGTTGTTTTCTTTTTGCCCTTAGCATTTTAAAAAATTCTTTTATTACTGTTTCACATTCTTTTTGCATAACATTTTTTTCAATTTCTACTTTATGATTAAATGGATAATCTTCTAAAAGATTTAAGACTGAGCCACATGCTCCTGTTTTTTCATCTAAAGTTCCTATATACACTTTTTTAATTCTTGATTGTATTAGTGCTCCTGCACACATGCTACATGGTTCTAGTGTTACATACATTTCGCAATCTGTTAATCTCCATGCCCCTAATTTCTTACTAGCTTTTTGAATTGCTATTATTTCTGCATGTTTTGTTGTATCTTTTTTTGCTTCCTTTATGTTATGTGCTCTTGCTATAATCTTATTATCTTTTACAATAATTGCTCCTACTGGTATTTCTTCTTTATCATATGCCTTTTTCGCTTCTTTTATCGCTTCTTTCATATATTTTATTTTATTTTGCTCTGGCTCTATCACATTACTTACTCCTATTTTGTATTTATCATATCCAACCATCTATTTTTATACAAAAAAACCGCGTCTATGTTGATATTTCAACACAGACACGGGTATTATGGTGTGGTGTGCCTAACCGGAATCGAACCGATGGCCTACCGCTTAGGAGGCGGTCGCTCTATCCTACTGAGCTATAGACACATATCAATCATATTGATTATTTTATATTATTTTTTACTTTTTTTCAAGTCTAACCCTTACTTATTTTTACTATTTTATTTTTCTTGACACAAATGATATAATATTTATTATAAAATGATTAATTTGAAAAGGAATGTATTATGCAAAAAATATTGGGTTATTTAAGAAAAGCAATTGAACATTATCATATGATTGACGAAGGTGATAAAATTGCAGTTGGTCTTTCTGGTGGAAAAGACTCTATTACTCTTTTAATGGGACTAAAGGCTCTTCAGAGATTTTATCCTAAAAAATTTGAGATTGTGGCAATTAGTGTAAATCCAAATTTTGAATTTTTTAATTCTGATTTTTTAAAAAATACTTGTGAAAGAATTGGAGTACCTTATATTGAGGCTTCAAGCAATATTAAAGAAATTGTATTTGACATTAGGAAAGAAAAAAATCCATGTTCTTTATGTGCTAATTTAAGAAGGGGAATTTTAAATTCCACTGCTATAGAACAAGGGTGTAACAAACTAGCTCTTGGCCATAATGAAGATGATGTTTTAGAGACATTTTTTCTTAATTTATTATATGCTGGTAATATTTCAACTTTTGCTCCTATTAGTTATATGGACAGATCTCAAATTACCTTAATTCGTCCATTAATTTATGCACCTGAAAAAGATATTCGTAGTTTTATCAAAAGAAGTGGAATTGAAGTAATGCCTAAAGCTTGTCCTATGGATGGAATTTCTAAAAGGGAAGATATGAAACAATTAATCTATCAGTTTTCTTTAAAAATTCCAAGTATTCGTGCTAATATTATGGGAGCTATTAAAAGGGCTCATATTAATGGGTGGAAAGAAATAAAATAAATAGTGTGGAGAATCAACTTCTCCACACTATTTATTTTTATTTTGCTTCTTCTGCTATTTCTTTAATTTTTTCTTCTAACATTTCTAATTCTTTATCTGCATTTTCTAAGCTTGTTTCACATACTCCCATATAGAATTTTATTTTTGGTTCTGTTCCAGATGGACGTACACAGCACCAACTATTATTGTCTAGTTCATAATACAATACATTTGATTTTGGAAGATTTGTACTTCTTTCTTCTCCTGTTTCGTTGTGGTGTATTACTTGCGTGTTATAATCTCCTACTGATTTTACAGTATATTTTCCTATTGTTTTTGGTGGATTTTTTCTCATGTTTTCCATCATTTTCTTAATTTGCTCTGCTCCTTCTGCTCCTTTTAACACAATAGAAAATTGTTTTTCTTTATAATATCCATATTTCTCATATATTTTTAACATTTGATCCCATAGTGTTAATCCTTGCTTTTTGTAATATGCTGCTGCTTCGCAAACTGTCATAACTGCTACAATTCCGTCTTTGTCTCTGGCATGTGTTCCTATAATACAACCATAGCTTTCTTCATATGAAAATAAACAGTCATAGCTATTATCTTGCTCAAATCCTCTAATAATCTTAGCAATATTTTTAAATCCCGTTAATGTTGAAAATAAGGTAACATTATAATTTTCAGCAATCGCATCTGTTAAATTAGATGATACAATTGTTTTTATAACAGCTCCATTTTCTGGCAACTTTCCGCTTTCCTTTTTTTGAGATAATATGTATTCTGCTACTAAGTTTCCTGTCATATTTCCATTAAATGCAATGTATTCACCTGTTTTTGTATCTTTTGCATATACTCCTAATCTATCTGCATCTGGATCATTTGCTAAAATAACATCTGCATCTACCTTGTGTGCTAATTCTAAAGCAAGTGTAAATGCTTTTTCGTCTTCTGGGTTTGGATAACTTACTGTTGGAAATTTTCCATTTGGCTCTTCTTGCTCTTTTACAATATATACATTTTCAAATCCAATTTCTTTTAATATTCTTTGTACTGGTAAATTCCCTGTTCCATGTAATGGTGTATATACAATTTTAATATCTTTTTGCATTTCATCTATTGCCGCTTGATTGACAACTAATTTTTTTAACTCTGCTATATATTTATCATCAATGTCTTTCCCTATTACATTGTATAATCCTTTTTGGATTGCTTCTTCTTTTGCCATTGTTTTAATTGTACTGTAATCTGTAATATCATTTACTTCTGCAATGATTTCTTTATCTGTTGGTTCTACTATTTGTGCGCCATCTTCCCAATATACTTTGTATCCATTATATTCTGGTGGATTGTGACTTGCTGTAATAACAATTCCCGCAATACATCCTAATTCTCTTACAGCATATGATAATTCTGGTGTTGGTCTTAAGGAATCAAAACGGTAGGTTTTAATTCCATTTGCATTTAAACATAACGCTGTTTGCTCACTAAATTCGTCTGACATAATTCTACAGTCATATGCAATTGCTACTCCTCTATCCTGTCCTTTATTTTTAATAATATAATTGGCCAAACCCTGTGTTGCTTTTGTTACTGTATATCTGTTCATTCTGTTTGTTCCAATTCCTATAACACCTCTTAAACCAGCTGTTCCAAATTCTAAATCTTTATAAAACCTGTCTTTTATTTCTTCTTCATTATTTTTAATTGTTTCTAATTCTTTTCTATCTTCTTCTTTTATGACTGGATTATTTAGCCATTCTTCATATCTTATTTTGTGATCTTCCATTTTAGGCTCCTTTCTTTTTTCCAATATGGAAAAGGGGCATAATAATTTTATTGTAATTACCACACCCTCAAAATTCTCTTATTTTAAATCTAATGATTTTATGAATTTAATTAAATCTTCTCTTAATTCAGGTCTTCTTAAAGTTTCGTCAATAGATGCTTTTACAAATCCCAATTTATCGCCTGAGTCAAATCTTTCTGCTTCATAGCAATAAGCATATACACCTTCTTTGGTTCCTACCATGCTATTATAAGCATCAGTTACTTGAATTTCTCCACCTTTTCCAGGTTTCGTTTCTTCTAAGAATTTAAATAGGTCAGGCATTAATACATGTCTGTCTGAAATTGCCAAGTTAGATTTTGTTTCTTCTACCTTTGGCTTTTCTTGCATTTTTTCTACTTTATATAGTTTATCTGTAACTGCTTCTCCTGACACATTTCCATATTTAGGAACGTCTTTCCAGTCAACTCTTTCTACTCCTATTACTGAAGTTCCTAATTTTTCATGTTGTTCTATAATTTCTTTTAAACAAGGTTTTTCTCCTTGCATAATAACATCGCCATACATAATGGCAAATGGTTCATTTCCTACAAAGTCTTTTGCCATGTAAATTGCATGACCTAATCCCTTTGCACCACCTTCTTCTTCAATAAAGCTAATTTTTGCTTTTCCTGATAGCTTATCTATTTGTGGAATAAAACTTTCTTTTCCTCTTTCTTTTAAGAATTCTTTTAGTTCTGTATCATCTGAAAAATAGTCTAATATAATTTCTTTTTTCCTTCCGACAACCAATAAGATTTCTTCTATACCAGCTGCAACAGCTTCATCTACTAAATATTGTATGATTGGTTTATCTAAAATTGTTAGCATACATTTTGGTACACTTTTACATGCTGGTAAAAATCTGGTTGCAAAACCTGCTACTGGTATTACTGCTTTTCTTACGCTCATGGTTACCTCCTAATTTTATGATATGCGACTATTTTATATTAAATTTGTAAAAAAAGCAAGTATTTTATATTAACATATTTTCTTTACAGGTGAATATCCTTCAAAAACCTCATATATATACTTTTCACCTGCTGTGTTTAAAATTTTATCATGACTATCTAAAATTTCTTTTATGCTATTATTAAATTCTGTTACTTCATAGCAATTAACAATTTTTAATGTTGTATTTACTTCACTATGACATTTTATCCATTCTTCTATTTTCTGATTTGTAAAATCAATGTATTCCTTACTTCCGTTAACTAAAATGATATTTGTATTACTGCTAATCATCTTTTCTAACTCTTCTTCTTTTACTTTTTGTTTATTCTTCCAATCTATTTGTAATATTTCTGTTTCATTTTTTAAGTTTAATTTTGCTATTAATGTCTTAATATTGTTTTCTATATTATTTTCTAAAACTGTTGTTATATTGGCTTTTTCGTTTAATTCTTTATTAATATATGGAAGTATCATTGTTACTAAATGCCAGTCACTTACATAAAACCCACATAATTTTTCTGTATTTATTTTTATTTTTTCCATATCAAAGCCTCCTTGATTTTTTCTATGGTAAATTTTACCATCTTTATTTCCGTAAGTCAAGCTGTTTTCTAGTAAAATCGTATGTCAAGTTTCGACACTCACTTTTATTTTAAAATATTTTTTCCAATAATGTATATTATTTTTTATTTTGTTAATAATTTTTAGTAAATAACATTAATTTCTATTGGAGGTTTTTTATGAAAACTTATTTAAATTTTATACAAAATTCCAAAGTAAAACGTTCTTGTATTATATTGGTTTTACTATTTCTATTTATTCTGGTCTCTGCTTCTTCTTATGCAAGTACTGTATCTGAGGACATTGCTAATAGTGTATTTCGATTACATGTTATTGCTAATAGCGATTCTACAGAAGACCAAAATTTAAAATATAAGGTTAGAGATCATATTTTAGAATATATGAATTCTCTTTCTGAAAATTGCTCTTCTAAACAAGAGGTTATCTCTCTTGCTAGCAAGCATAAGGAAGACTTTTATCGTATTGCTAAACAAACTATCATAGATAATGGTTATGACTATGATGTTAACATTAATATTGGCAATTTTGATTTTCCTACTAAATATTATGGCGATATTTCTTTACCTGCTGGAACTTATGATGCCTTAAGAATAGAAATTGGAAATGCAAGTGGGCAAAATTGGTGGTGTGTCATGTTTCCTCCTCTTTGTTTTGTAGATGTTTCAACTGGAATTGTTCCTGATGAGTCCAAATCTATTATGCAAAACAATTTAACTGATGAAGAATATAGTATTATTAGTGATAAAACAAGCTCTGATATTAAATTTAAATTTAGTCTAATTGAAATGTTTCAAAATTTAAAAATAGCTAATAATTAATCATATAAAAACCTGCTATTGTATTTTGTTTCATTTTATGGTATATAATAAGATAGTGTTTAATGATTTAAACCTATCTTTTTTTTTTTGATAAAAAAATACTTATTCTTTTGGGGGTAATACATTGGAAAAATTAGTAATAAAAGGCGGAACTAGACTAAAAGGTGATGTAACAATTGGTGGAGCTAAGAATTCAGCAGTAGCAATCCTTCCAGCAACTTTATTAGTAAATGGAATTTGCAAAATCAATAATTTACCTAACATTAGTGACGTAAAAATTATTTGTAATATATTAAAAGAATTTGGTGCTAAAATCACTTGGAATGGAGAACACGAAATTACGATTGATACAACCCATATTAATTGTTCAACAGCACCTTTAGATATGACTAGCAAATTTAGAGCTTCTTATTATTTAATAGGCTCTATGCTAGGCAGGTGTGGCAATATTGAAGTTGGTTTGCCTGGGGGTTGCAACCTTGGGGCTAGACCAATTGACCAACACATAAAGGGATTTGAACTATTAGGAGCTAAAGTAGAAGTAGGACAAGGCAAAATATCTGCAAAAGCTAAAAAATTAATTGGTACTTCCATCTATATGGATGTTATTTCTGTTGGAGCAACTATTAATATTATGCTTGCTAGCGTCTTAGCTGAAGGAACTACAACTATTGATAACGCTGCTAAAGAACCTCATATTGTTGATGTTGCTAATTTCCTAAACACCATGGGAGCAGATATTCGTGGCGCTGGAACTGACGTAATTAAAATTAATGGTGTTAAATCTTTAAAAAATGAGGGAACTTATTCAGTTGTTCCTGACCAAATAGAGGCTGGCACTTTTATGTTAGCGGCAGTTGCATCTAAAGGGGACGTTGTTATTCGTAACTGTATTCCTGAACATTTAGATTGCATTACTGCTAAAATACTTGAAATTGGTGGAAATGTTGAAGATTTAGGTGATGCTTTACGTGTATGGTGCAACAAAAGACCTAATAAGGCAACTGTTAAAACACTTCCTTATCCTGGTTTTCCGACAGATATGCAACCTCAAATTGGAGTGGTTTTATCTTTAGCAGATGGTACAAGTATTATTAATGAAAGTATTTGGGAATCTCGTTTTCAATATACTGGTGAATTAAATAAAATGGGAGCTCATATTACTGCTCAAGGAAAATCTGCTGTTTTTGAGGGTGTAAAAGAATTATCTGCAGCTCCTGTATATGCAACAGATTTACGTGCTGGAGCAGCTTTGATTATTGCTGGTATCGTAGCAAATGGTGAAACGGAATTATATAATCTTGAACATATTGATAGAGGTTATGAAAATATAGAAGAGAAATTTAGAATGCTTGGTGCAAATATTAAAAGAGTTTGTGAAGTAACAGAGGAAGAAAAATATGTTTAACTTTTGTAGCTTATATAGTGGAAGTTCTGGAAACAGTTTGTTTGTACAAACTGAAAATACCAAATTATTGATTGATGCAGGCGAAAGTGCTAAAAAAATAACAGAAGCACTTTCCCTTCTTAACGTAGATGTCACTCAATTAGATGGTATCTTAGTAACTCACGAGCACTCTGACCATGTAAAAGGTCTTGGAACATTATCTAAAAAATATAACATCCCTGTTTATGCTAACTCAAAAACTTGGGATGCTATGCCTGAACAAAATACTAAAGTGTTAGATATAAACCATAAGTATTTTCAGCCATCTGAAACTTTTGAAATTGGCGATTTAAAAATATCTCCTTTCGAAATTCCCCATGACGCTGCCAATCCTTGTGGATTTAACATCTTTCATGAAGATAAAAAAATAAGCGTTGCAACAGATATTGGACATATGACTTCACAAATTATTCATAAGTTAGAAGATAGCTCTTTTATTTTATTAGAGGCAAATTATGATCCTAATATTTTAAAATGTTCAAAATATCCATATCCTTTAAAACAAAGAATTGCCGGACCAAATGGTCATTTAGCAAACGTGGATGCTGGAAAAACAGTTTCTTATTTGATGAAAAGTGGACTAAGCAAAGTTATGCTTGGCCATCTTAGTAAGGAAAATAACTTTCCAGAATTGGCTTATAAAACTGTTGTAAATGAATTAATTGAGAATAAATGTGATGAAAATCGTATTCGTATTAACGTGGCTACTAGATTTTCGCCAAGTCCTGTGATTGATTTAACGTCTTAAAGTAAGGAGTATTTTATGTTACATATTGATGTTGTTTGTGTTGGAAAAATAAAAGAACAATACCTGAGAGATGCTATACAAGAATATCGTAAGCGTCTTTCTAAATATTGTTCTTTAACAATAATTGAATTACCTGATGAACCAGTTCCAAATCACCTAAGTGAGAAATTATCTGAGAATATAAAGCAATCTGAAAGCAATAATATTTTATCACACATAAGAAAAGATAGTTATTTGATTTGCTTAGATTTAAAAGGAAAGCAATATACTTCTGAAGAATTCTCTCAAAAACTAGATAATATTGCATTAAATAATAGCAGCAATATTACTTTTGTGATTGGCGGTACTCTTGGTATGTCTAAAGAATTGCTAAACAAGGCAAATGAACAAATCTGTTTTTCGAAAATGACCTTTCCACATCAATTAATTCGTTTGTTTTTATTAGAACAACTCTTCAGAGCTTTTAAAATATCTAATCATGAAACTTATCACAGATAAGTTTTAAAATATATATGAATGTAGAGGAAAATTTAAGAAATACTGGGGATATTTAGATTTGAAAAACAATTACAAGCTTTTTGATTACCATTCTTGCCCATAAAATATCATGACCTCATGGTAAATATACTTTCATTTTTCCTTTCTTTTATTTTTTAATATTTTTTGCTTTTCGGGGGCAAAATAATTGAAAGTTTATTTTCCTCTACAAGATTAAAAACTTTTTATACATCATTTATTTTATTCATTATTTTCTTTATTACAATTTTTTGGATTATTTTTTTACTAAGAAAAACTATAAAGAATAATATAGAAAAAAGTATTAAGAATTTTAGTTTCATATTTTTTCCTTTTGAATAAATTCATTTGATGTTTATTATTTTAATACCATTTTTCCTATTTGTCAACAAAAACTTGTCGACATAATTCTCCAAATTATGACAGATGCTATCATCCCTGCAAAATCGGCTAACAATGCTGCTACTAATATTCCTCTTGTTTTTTTTATTCCTACTGCACTTGTATAAATCGCAATTGTATAAAAAGTAGTTTCTGTTGACCCCATAATTGTAGATGTAATTAGTCCTACAAATGTATCCACTCCATAATTTTTCATAATGTCTACTGCTACTGCCATTGATGCACTTCCTGATATCGGTCTTAATAACGCAAGTGGCATAATTTCACTAGGAATACTTAACATTTTAGTCATTGGTTCTACTATTTTTACAATCAATTCTATTACTCCAGAACTCCTTAATGCTCCTACTGCAAGGAATATTCCAACCAAAGTGGGAAACATCTTAAACACAATCTCAATTCCTTCTTTTGCTCCTTCTAAAAAAGAATCATATACTTTGTTTTTCTCTATTAATCCATATATTATAATTCCCAAAATGATAAATGGTATTGCTGCTGCTGATATATAATTTACCATATTCTCTCCTTCTCCATTTTTATTTTATCTTTTTTGTAATTAATTTTGTTGCTAAAACGCCTACAACTGCTGCTATAATAGTAGCTCCCCACACTGGCAATATAATTTGAGTAGGATTTGCTGAATTTAAAGAAGTTCTAATCGCAATTACATTTGTCGGTATTAATTGTAATGAGGCTGTATTTAAGACAATAAACATTGCCATTGCATTAGAAAGTGTATCTTTCTTGCAATTTTCTTCTTGCATCGTTTTCATTGCCTTTAGTCCTAATGGTGTGGCTGCATTTCCTAAACCTAATAAGTTAGCAACCATGTTCATAGATATCTCTTCTTTCGCTTTTTGGCTATGTTTCAAATCTGGAAACAATACTTTTACTAATGGATTTAATAGTTTTGTTAATTTTTGAATCAGTGTTGTTTTTTTTACAATTTCCATGATTCCATTCCACAAACAAATTGTTCCTAAAAAAGTAATTGATAATTCAACTGCATCAGAAACAGCTTCAAAGATTCCATTATTCACTTCATTTACTCTTCCTGTAACAATTGCGTACATAAACGATATTATAATAAATACTGGCCAAATAATATTTAGCATAGTGTCCCTCCAATTTTAATAAATTTTATTCGTCTATTCTATTTTTATTCTTTTTTATATTAGTATTTTCTATTTTCATATTATGGATTTTTATTTTCGTATAAGATATTTCTGTTTTTATATAATAATTGTAAATTTTTTCAAGTTTCGGTTGCCTTTTTTCACGATTTGTGTTATTATAATTATAGATTTTTTTGTCGAATTTTGTTGTTTAAGGAGGATAAATATGAAATCAACAGGTATCATAAGAAGAGTCGATGAACTTGGTAGAGTAGTTATACCAATTGAACTAAGGAATAAATTCGGTATCGCTGAAAAAGATCCAATTGAAATATATGTAGAGGGTTCAAATATTGTACTAAAAAAATACGAACCAAACTGTGTATTTTGTGGAAACTCAAAGAACTTAGTAGAATATAAGGGAAAATTAATTTGCGATAAATGTTCAACGAAAATATCTGAACTAAAAGCCGAATAATATAACATTTATTTTTAAAATAATATATAATATA
>CATKGX010000137.1 GCA_949747775.1 uncultured Clostridia bacterium
AATATTCTCCTTTCCAGAAAGAGAACATTTTAGTTTCATATGCAGAAAACAACTTATAAACGATATCATTCGTAAATTGTTATTATTTGGTGGAGATGAGGAGAGTCGAACTCCTGTCCAATATTCTTTCCATGTTAATTTCTCCGAGTGCAGTTTGTTAAGAATTTTCCCTTAAAGTAAATTAACAAACAAATTTATCTTTTTGGTAGTCAGAAAAATACCCGCTGTTTTGATGACGCAAAACAAGTTCGTTTCCCACTAAGTCGTCGCCTTATTCTAAACCGTGGGCAGTTTAGATAAGACGTCGCCGCGCTTAGGCAGCGTATGCTAATTCTCTATTATCAGCGTTTATATTTTATTTTGCTTTTTTTAAGTGGCCAAAGCAACCATCCACTACTCGCTATTAACACTTCTGGAGTACTGTCGAAACCAAATACATCCCCATGAGTGTTACATTATTTATTATACTATATTGTGGGAAGGAAATCAAATATTATAGTAAATTTATTGTATATAGTAGATTTGGTTGTGTTGTATTGTTATGGTTGCGTTATTGGTGTGTTATTGGTAACGCTTTGGAAGAATTGGGGTGGGATAAGTCCTGCAAAGTAGCATTCATGTTTTAAAATCTCCGACAAGCTCCGATTTTAAAACATGAATACCCGCGCGTCCTTCGCGTACGTACTCTTCCAAAGCTGTGTGAGGTAGAATTGTTAAATAATAATAATTTTTATCATACTTATTTTACTAATTTAACTCCACAATGGTTACTCCCATTTCACCTTCTCCGAAGGTGCCTATTCTAAATGATGTTACGTGTGGATTTTTCTTTAAATAGTTGTGTACTCCTTCTCTTAGTTTGCCTGTTCCTTTTCCGTGAACAATTCTAATTGGTGATAGCTTGCTAATTGCACAGTCGTCCAAATATTTGTCTATTAGGAATGTGGCTTCATCTATGTTAAGTCCTATTACATTAATTTCTGAAGAAATGTGTTTTGACTTAAACGTATCGTTTTTGGTAAAGTTAACTTTTGAAGAAGATTTTGTTTTATGCTGTTTTTTCATTTGTTCTCTTGAATTTAGGCTTTTTAAAATTTCCAAGTTTAGCTTATTGCTTTCTTCGCCTGTTTCATTGATGTTTTGAAGCTGTTCGTTTAAGCGGTTTCGTAAATGATTTGCCTCTTTTAGTCCATCCGCTTCTATTTTGCCTAATTCTCTAATAATGCGATTGGCTTCTTCTTTCGCTGAAAGAATTAACTCTCTTGCTTCTTTTTTCGCTTTTTCGATTTGCTCTTTTTCTTTTGTTTTAACATCTGCATTTTCTTTTTCTAATGCTTTTCTTAAAGCCTCTATTTGAACTGAATTTTTTTGTATATTTTCTTTTTCTTTCTCTATTGTTATCTTACTATCATATATACTTTTCATTAATTCTTCAATACTAATATCATCTTGTTTCATAAAAGAATTGGCTTGATCTAGTATTTCTTGTTTTAGTCCAAGTTTTTTACTAATGGCAAAAGCATTACTTTTTCCTGGTATTCCAATTAGTAATTTATAGGTAGGTTCTAACTTTTCAATATTAAATTCACTACTTGCATTTTCAAATCCATCTGTTAACAAACAGTAATTTTTCAGTTCTGGATAATGGGTTGTAGAAATTGTAATAACACCCAATTTATGAAAATACTGTAAAATACTAATTGCTAGATTGGCTCCCTCTAATGGATCAGTTCCAGAACCTAATTCATCTAGTAATATCATACTATTTGATGTTGCTGTATTTACAATTTCAACAATATTTGACATATGGGAAGAAAATGTACTAAGAGATTCTTTAATACTTTGCTCATCACCGATATCTACAAAAATATGGTCAAATACATAAATTGTACTTTGTTCTTTGCAAGGAATAAATATACCAGAATATGCCATTAATAAAATTAATCCTACTGTTTTTAATGTAACTGTTTTTCCACCTGTGTTTGGCCCTGTAATTACTAAAGTAGTATATGTTTCTCCAATTGATACATCAATTGGTACTACTGTTTCTTTTCCAATTAAGGGATGACGTGCTTTCATTAAATTAACATATTTATCATCACTTATTTGTGGGAATGTTCCTTCGGTATCTAATGAATAACTTGCTTTTGCAAATATCACATCTAGCATTCCTATTATCTCTACATTTTTTTTTAAATTTATTGTATATTCATATAGCATACTTGACAGTTCCTGCAATATTCTTTCTATTTCAATACTTTCTTCTACTTTTAAACTTGCAATATTATTATTCATCTCAAATACTGAAATTGGTTCTATAAACACTGTTGAGCCACTACTTGAAATATCATGAATAAATCCTTTTATTTGTCCTTTATATTCCTCTTTTACTGGTATTACAAACCTATCATTACGAATCGTAACAATTTGTTCCATCATATATTTAGAATAAGAACTAGAATGAACAATCCCATTTAATTTTTCTCTTATGTCTTGTTCTAATCTTTTAATTTGTCTTCTTATTCCTTGTAGTTTACTTGATGCGCTATCTGCAATTGTATTTTCATCAATAATCGTTTTAAATATTTTGTCTTCTACATTTTTATTCGTATACAAGCCTGAAAAATAGTCTAATAGTATTGTAACATTCAAACTTTCTTCTTCATTTTCATAAAAATATTCTTTTACTTCTCTTGTTATTTTTAAAATAGTAGCTACTTCAAGTAATCCCTTGGCAGACAATGCACTTCCACTTTCTAATCTTTTATTCCATATAGAAATATTTGGTATTTCCCCTATTGGAATTCCTGATTTTTTTACAATTAAATAAACTGCTTCCTTTGTTTCTTCTAGCAGATGCATAACTGCTTGTTTTTGAAATTGTGGAACCATATTTTTTAACATTTCTTTTCCGATGTATGTTTTACAATATCTTTCTACTTTTTCTAGTAACTTATCATATTCTAAAGTGGTAATATATTTTGTATTCATACTTATGTACTTCCTTTCTAAAAACAAATCACTCTACTTTTTGTAGAGTGACTTGCTTTTTATTTACATATCTTCATCATTTGGTTCTTCTTCGTTTTCTACATTATTTTCTTCATCATCCAAATGATATTCTTCCTCTTCTTCTGCGACACATTCTGAATGACAATGTGAGCAACTACCAGAACATCCACTTACTTCCTCTTCTTGGTTCCAATCTAATTCGATTGTATTATGACATTCTGGGCAAATAATTTCTTCTTTGCTTTCATCCTCAATATCTGCTGCAAATTCATAATTACAGTATGGACATACAATTTCAAATTCGTAATTTTCTTCGTCTTCGTAAATGTCACTTTCAATTCCACTTACTGCTGATTGTACTGAATTGATTTTGTTTAGAATATCATGTTGTTTTTGCTCTATTTCTTGTATTTTACTATCTGTTAATCTTGTCACTCTTTCAATCATATCCATAAATAACATCGACATATCTGCAAATTTTTCTTTAACAAATTCTAACTCTTTTTCATCCTTTATATTATCTTCTAAATCTTTTATAATTTGTTTGTATTTTCCACTCATATCAGACATTAAGCTATACTTCCTCTCTTTACACTCTTTCCATATATTCACCAGTTCTAGTATCTATTTTAACAACATCTCCTATATTAACAAACATAGGAACCATTAACTCATATCCATTTTCTAAAGTTGCTGGTTTTCCTGAAGTTGTTGTTGTATTTCCTGCAAATCCTGGTTCTGTATATGTAACTTCTAATTCAACAAACATTGGTGGTTCTACTGAAAAAACATTTCCTTTGAATGATAAAATTTTTGCATTCATGTTTTCTTTTAAGTATTTTAAACCATCACCAATTTGTTCTTTGTTTAATGGTAATTGTTCATATGTTTCATTATCCATGAAATAGTATAAATCTCCATCATTGTATAAATATTGCATATCTCTTTTTTCGATTTCTGCTCCTGGATATTTCTCTGATGGATTAAATGTTTTTTCAAGAACTGCTCCTGTAATTACATTTTTTAATTTTGTTCTAACAAATGCTGCTCCCTTTCCTGGTTTTACATGTTGAAATTCAACTACTTTAAATACATTTCCATCCATTTCAAATGTTGTTCCGTTTCTAAAATCTCCTGCCATATATACTTCTGCCATTTTATTTTCCTCCCTTTATATTCCAATCTTATTCATTTCAAGTATTATCTATTTTAACACAATTCCTGCCTTATTTCAAGTCTTATCTACTACAATATAATTTTTGTCAGATTTCGTTAAATTTATGCATCCAGATTTTGTAATTAAAACAGTGTCCTCTATTCTAACACCAAATATTCCTGGCAAATAAATTCCTGGTTCATTTGTTACTACCATATTTTCTTTTAAAATGCCATTATCGTTTCTTCCTGTAATATATGGCATTTCATGAACTTCTAATCCTACACCATGTCCTAATGCATGAACCAACTCGTATCCATTTATTTTAAAATCATTTTCCACCATGCGACTAATCAATTTAATGCTTGCTCCATCTTTCATCTCTTTTAATGTTTGCGTTTGATTTTTTAACACCAAATTATAAATTTTCTTTATTTCTACTGGAACATAGCCTGCAAAAATTGTTCTTGTCATATCTGAACAATACCCATTATATTGACACCCCATATCGATTGTAATAGGCTCTCCTGCTTCTATTTTTTTATCTGTTGGTACTGCATGTGGTTTAGAAGAATTGCTTCCAGATGCTACAATTGTTTCAAACGCTAATTCTTCTGCTCCATTACTTTTAAAGAACTTTTCTATTTCATTTGCTATTTGCTTTTCTGTCATTCCTATTTTAATGTATGCACAAATATGTTTAAAACATTCATCTGTTATATAGCAAGCTTTTTCTATGTTTGTAATCTCTTCTGTGTCTTTTATCATACGCCCTTTTTCTATTAGATACTCTGTTTCTTCTAAATTATGAATTTTATATCTTTCTAAATATTTTTTGTACATAGCATATGTTACATAGTTTTCTTCAAAGCCAACATTTTCGCAAAACAGAAAAAAGTTTTCATAGTCATCGTAAGTTAAGTTACTAATATTATTAACAATAATTCCATCATTTATTGTTAAAGTTGATTGTACTTCTTCTATATACCTTGCATCTGTTAAAAAGAAATTTTCTTTTCTACCAAGCAGTAAAGTTCCTTCTGCTTCAAGTCCTGTTAAATATTTTATATTAATTGGATTGGCAACAAGCATCCCTTGCATATTATGAAGACTTATTTTATTTCTTAACCATTCTAGTTTACCATTCATAAAAAGTCCCCCTTATAACAACGTTTTCTAATTTTAAAACATTCCTAGTGAAAATATTTTTAATAAAACCTTTAATAGCATTGCTACTGGTGTATAAATAGAAATCATACTAGCAGCTACAATAAATGGACCAAATGGAATATATTCGTCCATCTTTTTCTTGCGAAGTAGTAAAACTCCTATACTTACAATTGCTGCAAATAAAAATGCCATAACAGAAATTAAAATCATATCAAGCCATGAGAAGAATAACCCCATTGCTCCCATTAATTTAACATCTCCAAAGCCCATTGCTTCTTTTCCTGCAATTGCTCCTCCAATTAATGTAATTAGTAAGAATATTCCAGCTCCTACAACCATTCCTAATATGTTGCCTATAAATAGATTAATTCCTACATTTACATTTAAGATTACGCCTAAAAATGTAAAAATAAGTCCCCACTCGAACATTGAAAGCGTTAGTCTATTGGGTATAATTTGTAATTTTAAGTCAATACAAAAACTACTAATAAGCATTGGTATTAGAACAGCATATTTTACAGTTGCAAGCTTTAATCCAAAACAATATAATAAAGCAATATAAGCTACTGCTACAATTGTCATTAATAAATATTTTGGCTTACAATTTTTTAAATATTCTGTAAAAAATTCTTTTGAAAATACTTTTTTATATTCTGGTAAGCGCTGATTACACCAGTCTATAAATTGACCAACAAACAGCCCTAAAAATCCGATAAAAACATATGTTAATATATGTATGTCATTGATATACATTTTAATACAACTTCCTTTCTTTTGCCTTTATATACTATTTTTATTTTTTAGATATTTTTGTATGATTCTTTTTTCAATTGGTCTTTTCACTCTTGTAATAAAATAGTCCTTTTCTTCAATTGGTTTTACTAAAATAGAAAACATTTTACATCTATTTGCTCCAATAATATCTGTCATAATTTGGTCTCCTACTACAGCAATGTTTTTGGCTTCTAACTTTAATATCTGTTTCGCTTTTTTAAACCCTGATTTTAATGGTTTTTTAGCAAAATAGATAAATGGTATTTGTAATGTGCCTGCTACTTTTTTTACTTTTTCTACTTTATTACTGTTTGATACAATACAAAACTTTATTCCATTTTCTTTTAACTCTTTTATCCACTCTTCTACTCCATCTAGTAGCTTTTTGTTAAAATCAATTAAAGTATTATCAACATCTAAAATAACACCTTTTAATTGATTTTGATTTAAAAAGTCAGTTGTTATTTCTGTTACATTATTTAAATATTCCTTTGGATATAGCATATTTCCTCCTAAAGAGCATAACTCTCCTATTGTTAGCTTTATCTTATCAATATGGGGCTAGATTGTCAATAGTTGAAGACTAGAATATTACCAAATATTTAACCTCAAGCATATCCATATTATATTAGATATGCTTGAGGTTTTCACTTTATTTTTTATTAAGCTCTTGCTATATAATACAATGTGTTGTCACATTGTATTCCTATTGCTGATAATCAAAAATTTTATGTATCATGTTTTGTAGTTTTACCATGTGTACAGTATTGGTGTGTTCCTTTGTATCTTTCTTTTTTTCTTATGTCAAAACTAATATTATTCTATTCTATCTTTTATATCTATGTCAATATATTTTTATGACATGTCTATTGAATTCCTATATATTTATACCATTTCATTTTCTTAACTCCATCTTCATCTATTTCTTTCTTATTATCATTAGGATAAAAGTTTTCATCTTTTTGGTAGACCTTTTTCTGAAATTCTCCCATTGAATAATTACGCTCTTCTTTAATACGAACATAATACTTAGCATATTTTACCTGATATGATGATCCTGTTGTATTCCATTGCTCCACTTTCACAGTAGCATATGCAAGCTCTTCAGAAATGTACTTCAGAGTACTACTAGAAAGAACCGTCTCCAAATCATATCCCTCCAAAGGCCCATGCGTAAAAAAGTAGCCGCCTTTATTGTGAAAGAATGCTTGTGAGTACGAAGAATCATCTGTTACAGACCCACTTGAAATTGTTAAATACCCAAAAGGATTTTCATCCCTTACAGTTGAAAAAGATGAACTAATTATTACTTCATGTTCTTCCCATGCATGCATCTTTGTTCTTACCTCTAATGTCTTCTTTACCTGATTTCCTACTTTATCTTTTACTATTATATAAGTATCATATTTTCCCATTTCTTTGTCTGTGACTTCAAAACTTGCTGTTCCCTCATTTGTTTCTATTGTCTTAACTAGCTTATTCCCTACATAGAATTCATACTTTTCTATTTCCGAATGTTCATCTGCTCCAGTTGCTGTTAATGTAAATGATGTTTCTGAGGTTGGCATTGATGTTAGTTCTACTTGTGGTTCTTCATTATCAAATTTAAATACTTCACTTTTTTCTATCCTATTCTTTCCACCTTCTGTTTCTATTAGTGTCCACAAATACCAACTTCCTGTTACTTCATTTTTCGTTATCTTTTCTCCATCTGTACAACTTTCTATAAAACTACTTTCTTCTGGTTCTTCTGTTGTATTGGTCCACTGGTATTTAATACTTAACACTTTATCTACTGTTTTATCTACACTAACTTGTACTATGTGTTCTTTTTTATATTCTTCACTTCCATTTGGACTATATTTGATGTTTGCTACAAGTTCACTTATTTCTATCATCTCTGTTCTTGACAATGCTGAATATACTTTTATTACATAATTTCCATTTCTGCTTACTTCATAGTTCTCACTTATCTCTTCTTTTACATTACTATATTCATATGTTTCTATTACAAATCCATCTTGTAATATTTCTATCTTATTTATTCCATTCTTTTCTTCTTTTGTTGTTATTTTTATCACTGCTATTTTACTATCTTCTCTTATTTCTTTCTCTAATCTTAATTCTGGAAATACTAGTTCTTCTTCTTTTCCTATATATTTTCCTATCTTTGGCACACTTCTATCTATTTCAAATCCATATCCATCAACAACTACCACATCTCCTAATATTTTCGCATTTGATATATCTTTTAGAATGAGTCCATCTAAAAAATCATTCTGATTGTACTTTGGATTCATCTTTTTTTCTAAGCCACCACTTGCTAATGTCATAGACAGTTTCTCTTTCGCTGCTTCTCTTCTATGTAACTCTACTCCACTTTCCGTTTTATTAATTAAACCTCCATTTAATATTAAATTAATACTGATTGTTGCTAGTATGATTAATATTACAATTGTTACTACTAATGCTATTAGCGTTATTCCTCTTGCTTGCTCTAATTTTTTTGTATCTTTCATCTTTTTCCTCCCACTTCTTTTGTTCACTTTTTTCCCATCTTTTGCATTTTTATATATCAAAAAAAACATGCTATATGCGATAATTTAATTTTATCTATCTAGCATGTTTTCTGTCAATATTTCTTTTGTCTTTTGTCATATTTGCTATTTACTTGTCAACATAACCTAAGCTCTTTCCAATTAGCTCCATTCCTTCTATTCCAATAATCTCTACTATTTGAATTGTATTACTAATATCTCTTTTAGTTTCCTTTTCTACTTTTACAACAATATAATTGGTGGTATGTCCTTTTACAAAAATCTTATCACCTTCTATATGTTCATCTTCGAATAATACTTCTACCTGCTTTCCAATATATGTTTCGTTATCTCTTTTTTCATTTTCATTAGATAAGTTTATTAACTCTTTACTTCTTTCTTCTTTTATGCTTCCATCAACTTGATTCGGCATTACAGCTGCCTTTGTTCCTTTTCTTGGAGAATACTTAAATATATGCATTTTGTAAAATGCAATCTTTGATAAATATTCATAAGTTTGTTTAAAATCTTGCTCGGTTTCTCCTGGAAATCCTACAATAATATCTGTTGTTAATGCAACCTTTGGATATGCTTTTCTTAAAATTTGTGTTACTTTTTCAAATTCTTCTATTGTATATTTTCGATTCATTCTTTTTAATGTATCATTGCATCCACTTTGTAATGACAAATGAAAATGGTCACATATTTTTTCTAGTTTAGATAATCTTTCGGTAAATTCTTCTGTAATTAATGTAGGTTCAATAGAGCCTAAACGAATTCTCTGAATTCCTTCTATTTGATTAATTTCTTCTAATAAATCAATTAACCTATATTCTTGTTTAAAATCTTTTCCATAAGAAGCAATATGAATTCCAGTAATGACTACTTCTTTAATTCCCTTATCCGCTATTTTACGAATTTCTTCTAAAATGCTTTCTGGTTTTCTACTCCTTACTCTTCCTCTTGCATATGGAATAATACAGTATGAACAAAATCTGTCACATCCATCTTGTACTTTTATAACAGCTCTTGTTTTTTCTGTATATGTAACTGTACCAAAGTCTACAAATTCTTTTTGATGTAACACGTCTGATATAACAGCTTCTTTCTCTGCAATTTTATTTTCTTCTATTGCATTTTGAAATTCTTTCACATAGCTAATTAAATTCTTTTTCTCATTAACACCTAGTATTAAATCTATTTCTGGTATTTTTTCTAGTTCTTCTTTTGCTACTTGTGCATAGCAACCTACTGCCACTAAAACACTTTCTTGATTCAATTCTTTTACTTTACGAAGCATTTGTCTTGACTTTTTATCTGCCATATTAGTTACTGTACAAGTATTTACCACATACACATCTGCCACTTCATCAAATTCTACAATTTCATATTCATTTTCTATAAATTCTTGCATCATTGCATTTGTTTCATA
>CATKGX010000138.1 GCA_949747775.1 uncultured Clostridia bacterium
ATGTGCATAGAAGCAAAAAGATTAAATATGCAAAAAATTATTTTACCAGCAGAAAATGCCAAAGAAGCAGCAGTAGTCGATGGAATAGACATTATACGGTGTAAAACATTTGCAAGAAGTAATAAAATACTTAAACCAAGAGCAGAAAATCAAACCAACCAAAGTTAATGTAGAAAATCTATTTTATCATCAAAACCTGCTAGAGTTAGACTTTTCAGAAGTAAAAGGACAAGAAAATATTAAAAGAGCACTAGAAGTTGCAGCAGCAGGAGGTCATAATATCTTACTAATTCGGTGTGCCAGGTTCAGGGAAGACCATGCTAGCTAGAAGAATCCCAAGTATCCTTCCTAATTTAACATTCGACGAGGCACTAGAAACCACTAAAATACACAGCATTGCTGGGAAAATAGAAAAAGAGACAGCACTTATTACCAGAAGACCATTCCGAGCGCCACATCATACCATATCAGGAGTATCCTTAATTGGAGGAGGAAGAATTCCAAAGCCAGGAGAAATCAGTTTATCACATAATGGAGTCCTTTTCTTAGACGAGTTACCAGAATTTAATAAAGACACCCTAGAAGTACTAAGAGGGCCGCTAGAAGATAAAGTTGTTACGATTAGTAGAGTCAACGCAAGTCTTACCTATCCATGCAATTTTATGTTTGTTGCCTCTATGAACCCATGTCCATGCGGATTTTTTGGCTCGCAAGAAAAAGAGTGTACTTGCAGCCCACAACAAATTTCGAAATACATAGGAAAAATAAGCGGACCACTACTAGACAGAATTGATATTCAAATAGAAGTAACACCTGTAAAATATTCAAAACTAGAAAGTAGCGAATCCATAGAAACATCTATGCAAATCAAACAAAGAGTTAATTTCGCAAGAAAAAGGCAACAAGAGCGATATGAATCAGAAAAAATTTATTCTAATGCAACACTTACCCCAAAATTAATTGAAAAATATTGCAAATTAAATAAAGAAGGAAAACAAATCTTACAATTAGCCTTTGAAAAATTAGGACTATCTGCTAGAG
>CATKGX010000139.1 GCA_949747775.1 uncultured Clostridia bacterium
AAATATTTGCAAAATTCAAGAAAGGAGCTTATGTTCATAAGTATGAACGTCAGGTAAAATACTACAAGGAGGAATACTATGAAAACCTTGAAGGACATCGTTAGTATTACCATTGCTCTGCTCGCTGCTATTTTGTTTGGTGGCATCATCATTTTCAATTTTGTGATGGCCGCCACTAAGGATTTTTCTGCTTACTCTATGCTTGCTGCTTGCATCGCTTCAATTATTCCGGCGGTGTTTTGCTATAGTTTTATAGCTGCAACAATAGAGTATATAAAAGAGGAAATGCTTAGTTAATTACTAAAATAGCAACTTTCTAAACAAAAAGCGTCGCAATTAAATAGCGACGCTTTTTGCATAAATTTATTTTTCTTCAACTAATAATTCTCTATACTCTACATTATCCTCACTTTTTCGAAAAGTAATTTTCGTATAGTGCTCAGGCAAAATTTCTTCAATCATTTCGCCCCATTCAATTAGGCAAATACCATTTTCAAAATATTCTTCGCCACCCATGGCATAAAATTCGTCTGTATCAGATAAACGATATACGTCAAAATGATAAATATTCACATCATCTTTTATATATTCGTTTACAATTGTAAAAGTAGGACTAGAAATTTCTTCTGCTAATCCAAAATATTCTAAAACACCTTGCACAAACTTGGTTTTACCAGAACCAAGCTCTCCAGATAAAACAATAATATTGCCTCTTTTAAGTTTTTTAGCGAAATCTTTTGCAAAGCGAATTGTATCTTGTTCATTCCTTGAAATATATATACTCATAACATCACCTTTTCATAAAATATATATAATATTGTACAACAAAAATATTTTAGTGTCAAAGGAACCCATGTTAAAATGTATGCCATTGACAAAAATATAAATGGAACAATTGACAATAAACGGAAAAATCAATATAATTGTAAGTAAAGACAAATGAAAACAGGAGGAAGTATGCAAGATAAAAAGAAACGAATTAGAAATTTTAGTATTATAGCACACATTGACCATGGAAAGTCTACTTTAGCAGATAGATTAATTGAAATGACAGGTGTGCTTTCAAAGCGTGAAATGGAAAGTCAAGTTTTAGACAATATGGACATAGAACGTGAAAGAGGAATTACAATAAAGTCTCAAGCGGTTAGAATGAACTATATTGCAAAAGATGGGCAAGAATATGAACTAAACTTAATTGATACCCCGGGACATGTAGACTTTAACTATGAAGTATCAAGAAGCTTAGCTGCTTGCGATGGAGCAATATTAGTAGTTGATAGCAGCCAAGGAGTAGAAGCACAAACACTTGCCAATGTATATTTAGCATTAGATAACAACTTAGAAATTCTACCAGTTATTAATAAAGTGGACTTGCCTAATGCAAGACCAGACGAAGTAAAAGCAGAAATAGAAGATATCATAGGAATTTTAGCAGAAGATGCACCATGTATATCTGCAAAAACTGGACTAAATGTAGATGAAGTCTTAGAAAGAATTGTAACAGACCTACCAGCTCCTAGTGGAGATGAAAATGCTCCTCTAAAATGCCTAATATTTGATTCAATATATAATGAATATAAAGGTGCAATTGCTTATGTTAGAGTAAAAGATGGAACGGTAAAAGTAGGAGATGAAATTGTTCTTATGGCAAGTGGAAAGAAATTTACTGTAACAGAAGTGGGACATTTTGAGCCAGGAACATATGCACCATCTGAAGAATTATCAGCAGGAGAAGTTGGATATATAGCAGCAAGTATTAAGAGTTTATCTGATATTCGTGTTGGTGATACAATCACACTTCAAAACAATAAAGCCAAAGAGCCATTACCTGGATATAAAAAAGTAAATCCAATGGTATATTGTGGTATTTATCCAATGGATGGTAGTGATTATGAAAATCTAAAAGTAGCTTTAGAAAAGTTACAATTAAATGATGCAGCATTAGAATATGAACCAGAAACATCTGGGGCATTAGGATTTGGATTTAGATGTGGTTTTTTAGGATTACTACATTTAGAAATTATAGAAGAAAGACTAGACAGGGAATTCGATTTAAGCTTAATTACAACATCACCATCTGTTATTTATCGTGTTCATAAAACAGATGGAACTATGATAGAACTATACAACCCATCTGACTTACCACCTCAAACAGAAATATCATATATAGAAGAACCAATGGTAACAGCAGAGATTCTAACACCAAAAGAATATGTGGGAAATATTATGGATATTTGCCAAAATAGACGTGGTATTTATGTGGATATGAAATACTTAGATGAAAATAGAGTAACACTAATTTATGAACTTCCATTAAATGAAATTATTTACGATTTCTTTGATCAATTAAAATCAAAAACAAAGGGATATGCTTCGTTTGATTATGAATTTAAAGAATATAAAAGATCAGAACTAGTAAAATTAGACATTTGGATTAATGGAGAAGGTGTTGATGCACTATCATTTATTGTTCACAAAGATAATAGTTACGAACGTGGTAAAAAAATGGTAGAAAAATTAAAAGAAGTAATACCAAGACAATTATTTGTTATTCCAATACAAGCAGTTATAGGCGGAAAGGTCATTGCAAGAGAAACAATATCTGCTATGAGAAAAGACGTTTTAGCAAAATGCTATGGAGGAGACATTACCAGAAAGAAAAAATTACTAGAAAAGCAAAAACGTGGCAAAAAGAAAATGCGTGAAATTGGAAATGTAGAAATACCACAAGAAGCATTTTTAAGTGTATTAAAATTAGATGATAAATAGGAGAAAGTGAATGAAAGAAAAATTTGATGACCAAATAGAAGGAAGAAATTCAGTATTAGAATTACTGGAATCTGGAAGAGATATAAACAAGGTATTTATAACAGAAGGTGAAAAACATGGTTCTATCAATAAAATTATTAACATGGCAAAGGCAAGAAAAATATTAATTACTGAAGTTAGTAAAGCAAAATTAAATCAAATGTCACAAACAGAAAATAACCAAGGGGTTATTGCTATTGTTCCACCATTTGACTATTGCGAAGTAGAAGATATCTTAGAAGAAGCAAAACAGCGAAAAGAGCCTCCTTTTATATTAATACTAGATGGGATAGAAGACCCGCATAATTTGGGTTCTATTATAAGAACAGCTGAAACCGCAGGAGTACATGGAATTATTATACCAAAAAGAAGAGCAGCTAGCGTAAATGCCACCGTAAACAAGGTGTCAGCAGGTGCAGTAGAACATATGAAAATAGCAAGAGTAAACAACATTAATGAGACAATTGAATATTTAAAAAATAACGGAGTATGGATTTATGGAACAGATATGCATACTCAAAAATACTATTATGATGAAGATTATCGTGGCTCAGTTGCTATTGTAATTGGAAGTGAAGGTTTTGGAATGAGCCGATTAGTAAAAGAAAATTGTGACTTTTTAGTAAAAATTCCTATGAAAGGAAAAATAACTTCATTAAATGCTTCTGTATCAAGTGGAATTGTTATGTATGAAGTAGTAAAACAACGTTTAGGCTAAACCAAAAATATGTTTTAAAACAAAGGGAGAAGAAAATGAGAAAAAAGAAAATATTATTTATTATAATACCAGTTATATTGCTATTAATAGCAGGGACAACCTTTGGAATATTATACTTTACAACAGATTCGTTTAAAAGTGGACAAGAATTGTTTGCAAAATACTTTATTCAAAACGGTGAAATTTTAGATATGCTCGAAAATGCAAATTTAAATGAACAAGAGACATTCAAAAAGTCTAATTCATACAATGGGACTGGTGAACTGGTACTTAGTGTTCAAAGTGGAAGCAATACACAAGAAATAAAAGCAAATACGATGTCTGTATATAATGCAAATACCAAGAGGCACTATAATAAAGTAACTTTAAAAAATGCAGATTCAGATTTATTAGAAGTATCTTATATTAATAGTGGTGATGTGTATGCAATAAAATGTAATGACATTACAGAACATTACATTGGATTTCGTAATAAAGACTTAAAAGCATTTGCTAAGAATATGGGAATGTCAGATACAGATATACAAAATATACCAGATATGATAGAATTTGACTCAATCAGTCGTATAGGAAAAATTACAAAAGAAGAAAAACAACATTTAATAGATACCTATTCAAAAGTAATATTCGAAAATATACCAAAAGAAAAATATAGCAAAATGGCAAAAACACAAATTTCAATAGAAGGAATTAGTTATGCGGCAAATGGATACTGTTTAACAGTTGATCCAGAGCTTAGCAAACAAATCGTACTAAAATGTTTAGAAACACTAAAGGGTGATAATACAACATTAGTAATGATAAGCAATAAAATGTCTAGTGTAGGAATAGATAGTAGCTATACAGATATTACAAAATTGGCAGAAGCGATTCATAATATGGCAGAGCAATACAAAAAAGTAGATGTAAAAGATACTATACAAATAGAAATATATGAAAATAATGGTAAAGCGATTCGAACGAATTTACTGTTGGGAGAAAAAAATAGAATTACAATTGATAGACCAAACAAAGAAGGAATTAAAAATGCTATTATAACAATAGAAACAAACTCTAATACAAATACAACTGAAGCAAGTGCAAGGAAACAAGTAGCACAACTTATTATACAAAAGATAGAAGCGGAAACAGAGACAACAAATGATATAACATTTATTCCTAATATAGAGAATAAAGAAATTCAATTTTCAACGAATACAACAATAGGAAAAGTACAAGGAGAAGTTATTAAAAATATAAGTACAGTTACTACCACTATGTTGTCAAATGGAACAAACATGGAAACGATAAGTGCTACATATACACAAAGTATTCAAAAAGCAAATCAAGTAGAAGAAATTGCAGAACTAAAGAATTCAAACACAATTATTGTAAATAATTATACCAAACAACAATTGGCACCGTTTTTAACGAGTATAGGAAATAAAGCAGCACAAATACTTCCTAATAAAATTGCACAATTAGGGATTGACTTTGGAATACAACAAACAGAAACAGGAGGAATGACTAATATAACGAATCTTACAACTAGAATATATAAGATATTGCGAATAGTAGGCACAACAGGAGTAAGTATTGCTAATGCAAATGGAATAGATATATTAAATTCATTTGGTATAGTAGGAGGAGTTACGCTAGGTACATATATCAATCAAGCTGCTAATCAAACAATAACAGATGCTAATGATATTGACAATAGCAACAATACTAATTCAGAAAAGAATACAAATGCTTTTATAATAGAAGAACATAACAGCAAGTTTTCAACTTTTAAAGGAGAACAAAAAGGAAACGCAGTAAAATCTTTATGCGATATAGTAAAAGTACATAATACATCTAATACAAATAATGTTGAGTTACAAGTAGCATTACAAATGTCAAGTGCAGCAAATGTTATAACAGAACCAACTACTGCGATAACTAGTGAAAGTATAGAGGCTATTAAAGCGCAAATACACCCAGCCAATAGATATATAATAGATTTTGGTTATTCAAGTACAACAGGAAAAATTGTGGCAATTGGTATTGTGAAAAAATAAAACAAAAAATATGTAATATTTTTAAAAAAAGTATTGACATCTTAAAACAAAGGTGTTATTATATAAAACAGCTTCGCGAGAGGCTGTTTTTATTACTAATATTTAGCACAAAAAGAACTGGAAAAAATTAATCAAAAAAAATTAAAAAAAATTTAAAAAACATATTGACATTAGATAAAAGATTGTGCTAAAATAAATATTGTCTTCGGCAGACAAAGAAGACATAAAGTACATTGAAAAGTAAACAATAAACTTTGAGAAACCAATAAAGCGGTAGTATAAACTACCAAAATAAAAAACGCGAAAGCGAATAAAAAGAGTCAA
>CATKGX010000140.1 GCA_949747775.1 uncultured Clostridia bacterium
TATGTATGGATACCAAGATATGAATTTAAACTAGAACAAGACACACAAAGAAGTACAGTAAAATTTATAGAAACAACAAAAACAGTTCCAACAGAAGGGTATCAAATTCCAGAAGCATTTACCTTTGGAGGAAAGCAGTTGTCAGGTTATTGGGCAATGAAATATACTGTTGGTGAGTAAATAATAAAAAAGATAAGTATAAAAAACTAGAAAATCTCGAATAAAATTTTTATTTTGGGATTTTTCTAGTTTTGTTAGAATTTACTACTAAAAATACTTGACAGTCTGGCATAATACATATAAAATAGATAGGTAAGGAAAAATATATTTTTTAATTATTGGAATTAAAAAATGATATATATTTATCGTACATTGAAAATTTAATAGGAAGAGGTGTAATAAGATTATGGATTTAGTAATCAACATCGCCGTTTTTCTAATCGCTGCAGTTATATTTACATTTGTTGGTATTTATGTAAGGAAAAAAACTGCCGAATCTAAAATACATAGTGCAGAAAATGAAGCAAACAAAATCATTGAAATGGCACGTATAGAAGCAGAAAACAAGAAAAAAGAAGAAATCTTCAAAGCAAAAGAAGAAATTATGAATGCAAGAAAAGATTTAGATCAAGAGGTTAGAGAAAGAAGAGGCGAAGTACAAAGACAAGAAACAAGAATTATCCAAAAAGAAGAAAACTTAGAAAGAAAAATTGATTTAGCAGAAAGAAAAGAAAAAGAGTTAATAGCAAAGGACCAAGCAGTAGAAAAAAGAAGACAAGAAGTAGAAAATTTGTTAGAAAAGGAAATGCAAGAATTAGAAAGAATTTCTGGATTAACACAAGAAAATGCAAAAAAACAATTACTTTCTGAGGTAGAAAAAACAATTACAGCAGAGAAGGCAGCTTTAATTAGAGAGCTAGATGCAAAGGCAAAAGAAGATGCAGACAAAAATGCAAAAGAAATTTTAGGATATGCTATCCAAAAATGTGCTGCAGACCATACATCTGAAACAACAGTATCAATAGTAGCACTTCCAAATGATGACATGAAAGGAAGAATTATTGGTAGAGAAGGAAGAAACATCAAAACATTAGAAACATTAACAGGAATTGACCTAATTATTGATGATACACCAGAAGCAGTTGTTATTTCAGGTTTTGATCCATTAAGAAGAGAAGTAGCCAAAATAGCACTAGAAAAATTAATTGATGACGGAAGAATTCATCCAGCAAAAATTGAAGAAATGGTTGAAAAGGCAAAAGAACAAGTAGAACAAGTTATCAAAGAAGAAGGAGAAAGAGCTGTTTTAGAAACAGGAGTGGTAGGATTACATCCAGACTTAGTAAAATTAATTGGAAAATTGAAATACAGAACAAGTTATGGACAAAATGTATTAAATCATTCTATAGAAGTATCAAACTTGGCAAGAATTATGGCAGAAGAGCTAGGATTAGATCCTAAACTTGCAAGAAGAGCTGGATTGTTACATGATATAGGAAAAGCACTAGACCATGATATGGAAGGAACTCACGTAGAAATTGGTGTAGATGTACTAAAAAAATATAAAGAAAACGAAAACGTTATAAATGCTGTAGGAGCTCATCATGGAGATATAGAGCCAAAAACAATAGAGGCAGTTTTAGTACAAGCAGCAGATGCTATTTCAGCATCAAGACCAGGAGCAAGACGTGAAACTTTAGAAACATATATCAAGAGATTAGAAACACTTGAAAATATAGCAGATTCATTTGATGGAGTAGAAAAATCTTTTGCAATACAAGCAGGTAGAGAAGTAAGAATTATTGTAAAACCTGAAAAAATATCAGATGCAGAAATGGTATTAATGGCAAGAGATGTAGCAAAACGCGTTGAAGATGAAATGGAATATCCAGGACAAATTAAAGTAAATGTAGTAAGAGAAACAAGAGTCGTAGAATATGCTAAATAAAAAAATGTCGCATTGGGGATTGTCCCTAATGCGACATTTTTGTTATATAGAGTATATGTTTAAAATGGAAGAATTTACAATTTGCTCTTTTTCTAAAATAAATACAAAAATTATATTACGAATATATGACATTTTATAAAAGAGTATTGCAAAACAAATTATTTTTCAGTAAAATGAGGGTATGGGACAAAAAACAGACTATTTATTTTATGTATGAAAATAAATAGGAAATGATGAGGAGGAAAACAAATGAATCAGTTAGTTAAACAATTAAAAAATAGGTCAGGTATTACACTAATTGCATTAATTGTTTCAGTTATTATTTTAATGATTTTAGCATCTATTTCAATAGGAGCTTTAAAAGATAATGGGATTATAGGAAGTGCTAAGAAAGCAAAGCTAGAATATGAAGATGCACAAGAAAGGGATAGAACACTATTAAATTCCTTACTTGAAGAAGAAAATAGAATAACATGTCAGCTTAAGGTGAATACGGATATACAAAGCTTTAATGCGACATTAGGAGATTTTACAATTGTTCTTGAATATGTGGTAGAAAAAGATGGAATAGTATGTGGAAATGATGTTATAGAAATTCCTATAACAGATGTAGGAGAAAAAACAACCAATATAGAAATTAGTGTTCCAAAAGAAGCAGTAGTTAAAGTAAAGGAAGTATATCATTCACCAAACTACGATTTGCAGGCAGGTAGTGAAACAGAGAAAACAATTAGAGAAGAAGAAAACAAACTAGAATGTAGTTTTACATATGTATATAACGGGAAATTGATAGAAAGCTCACAAAAATAAAAAAATAGTAAAGTGAGAAAAAAGGAGAAGATGGACAGATGAAAAAGAAGAGAGAATATATTTTGAAAATGGTAGTAGGAGTAGTGATTTGTATTTTTGGTATGGTGATGTTTGAAACAAAATCTATGGCATACTGGACGGCAAATACATCAGCAGAAGGGACAATAGTAATACCAAATTATATATTAAAGACAGAAGTAATAAAGGAAAATAATAATATAATTATACAAAACATGGGAACAGCTCCTTGCTTTGTTAGAGTAAAAATTTGTGTACCTTCAAAAAGAACATATCGTATAAAAAGTGAAACAGGGAAGTGGACAAAAGGAGAAGATGGATATTTATATTATAATGAGGCATTAGTTAATAACGCAAAGAGAACAGAAAAATTAGTAATAGAGATAGATGATTATATAGGAGAAGGCTTTAACTATGTTGTAGTAGGAGAGTCAAGTTTAGCAATGTATAATGAAGAAGGCAGAGCATATACAAATTGGAACAGAAAGGGGAATATAATAAAATGAAAAAGAACATGTTAGAAAAAGTAGCAAAAGTAGGAGCTATTTTTGCTACTGTGGTAATATTCACTTTGCTTATAGCGAAATGTCAGATGGAGTATCAAATAGCAGGTGAAAGAATATGTAGACAAACGAGTAGTGGAATTGAAATGTCTAACATAGGAGTTGCTTTAATAGAAAATGATAATACGATAGCTTATAAAGCGTTTTCTACTGAAGAAACTTGGAATGAGAAAGAAGGCACGCTATTAGCAAATTTAGCAGGTGAGGGAAGCAATAAAATAATAACTCCTGGAAAAAAATATGAAGAAAGGCTATGTATTGGTAATGTAGGGAAGACAAATCAGTATGTGAGGGTTAATATTCATAAATATTTTACAACACAAGAAGGAGAAAAATCACTAGAATTGAATCCAGAAATGATCCAATTAAATCTTACAAATTTAGGAACAGATTGGCTAGTAGATGAAAATGCAAGTACAGAAGAAAGAACAGTATTATATTATAAATATCCAATTTTATCAGGAGAGCAAAGCGCGATATTTAGTGATAAACTTATAATTAGTTCAGGAGTATTAGATGAGTTGAAGTCAGAGAGTACACAAAAAGAGGGACGAACGGTAATAACCTATCAAAATAGATATGGTAACATGATAGCAAATTTAATAATACAGGTAGATGCGATACAAGAGCATAATGCAGAAAGTGCTATTTGGTCTGCCTGGGGAAGAAAGGTAACAATAGTAGATGGAATACTAAGTCTAGACTAAAATTACTTGATTAATTGCATAATTTGTAGTATGATAATGTCGCATTGGGAACAGTTTCCAATGTGACATTTTTATCGTAGTGAGACAGGAAAAAAGGAACAACAGTTGAATCAATTTGATGTGTCTTTAATGCAGACAAAGAGGAGGAAGAATATGAAGGTACTAGTAGTAGGAGATTTAGTAGGAAATACAGGATTAAATAAATTAAGAGAGATTTTGCCGAATTTAATAGAGGCAGAAAATATAGATTTTGTAATTGTAAATGCAGAAAATGTTGCAGGAGGAATGGGGATAACCACAAGGGACTTTAGTATATTAGACAAAATGAAAGTAGATGCGATTACAATGGGAAATCATACTTGGGGAAAGAAAGACATTTTTTCTTTTATAGATCATCCAAAATTATTAAGACCAGCCAATTACTCGAAGGGAGTACCAGGAAAAGGCTATGGTATTTATCAGTGTAAAGGGAAGAAAATTGCGGTTATTAATTTGATTGGAAGAACAGATGTAAATGTACAATCGGAAAATCCATTTACAAGAATAGACGAAATAATAGATGAGATAAAAAATGATGTGGACATGATTTTTATAGACTTTCATGCAGAAGCAACCGCAGAGAAAATTGCAATGAAATATTATATAGATGGAAAGGTAACTGCTATATTTGGTACACATACACATGTGCAAACAGCAGATGAAGAAGTAACAAAAAATGGAACAGGCTATATTACAGATATCGGTATGACAGGTCCAAAACATTCTGTAATTGGAATGGATATTGATGCTTCTGTAAAAAGATTTGTAACATCATTACCAGAAAGATATAAATTAGCAGAAGGTGATGCTAGTTTTCATGGATGTATTTTTGAAATAAATGAAGAAACATGTAAGACAAAGAAGATAATAAGATTAGCAATAGACTAATTGTCGAAAATAGTCGAATAATGAAGAAATAACACGATGAGTTTTTCCTATATTTTCCAAAAATTACTAGACATTTTCCAAAAAATGTAATATAAATAAGTCTGTGATTAGAACAAATAAAAAAATATAGGAGGCAAAAATGGAAATTTTAAAAATCTCATCAAAATCAAATCCAAATTCTGTAGCAGGAGCAATAGCAGGTTTGGTAAAAGAATCTAACAAAGCAGAGATGCAAGCAATAGGAGCAGGAGCACTTAATCAAGCTGTAAAAGCAATTGCGATAGCAAGAGGGTTTGTAGCACCAGCAGGGGTAGACCTAGTCTGTATCCCAGCATTTGCAGAGGTAGAGGTAGAAGGTGAAGATCGTACAGGAATTAAATTAATTGTAGAAACAAGAAAATAAAATAGTAATAAATTAATTTCATATAGGGGGCACAAGAAAATAGTAGAATTCTTGTGTCCTTTTGATTTAATATTCTTGAAAAAATATGTAATATAGGTTATGATATACAAGTAATGAAAAAAGAGATGGAGGAAATATGAAATCTAATATCATTAAATATATTTTTATATTGTTTGTAATTTGTATTATAGGTTTTGCAACATATAAAATCTATTATAAAGAAGAAACAACAGAAGGAAATGTTCAATCTAATGTTATAGAAACAGATAATCAAGTAATTACTAATATGAGAATTGGAATTGCCAAGTTTGACAATATTAATCCAATTATTTCACAAAATAAAGATGTAATTAATTTGTCTACTATTTTATATGAACCATTAATAGCATTAACAGAAGACTATAAGCTAGAACTAAGACTGGCAAAAGAATGGTCAAAAGTAAACGAAAAAGCATATATTATTACACTAAAATCAGGTTTAAAATGGGAAGATGGAACTCCAATAACAGGAAAAGATATACAGTTTACAGTAGAAAAGTTAAAAGCAGGAAAATCTATTTATTCAGCTAATGTACAAAATATCAGTTCTATTGAAATAATAGATGGACAAACTGTTAAAATTAACTTACAAAAGGAAGAAGATTTTTTTGAATATAATCTAGTATTTCCGATTATATCGAACAAACAATTCGTGGCGGAAAAAGACTTTTATAAGTCTAGAATTGCACCAATGGCATCAGGAATGTATAAAGTAAAAGCAGCAACAAGTGATACAATGGAGCTAATACAAAATGATAATTGGTATCAAAATACACAAACGAAAATACAAAACATTTATATTAATTTTTACTCTACAATGGGAGATGTATATAATAGCTTCAAAATTGGGAAGATTGACATGATATGTACATCAAATGTAAAAATAGCAGATTATATTGGGACAATAGGCTATACTAGTAAAGACTACAAGGGAAGGCAGTTAGACTTTATTGCAATTAATTGTAAAGACACAATTCTTCAAAATAAAGAAGTAAGACAAGCAATAGAATATGCAATAGATAAGAAAAAAATAATTTCATCAGTGTATCATAACGAATATTATCTTTCTAGTTTTCCAATTGATTATGGAAATTATTTATATAATCAGGAAAGTAAATCAACTTATAATATAAGTAAAGCAAAGAAGGTTTTAGAAGATGCAGGATGGGTATATAAATATGGAAGATGGCAAAAGACAGAAAATTATACAACACGAACCCTTAGAGTAAGTTTGGTAGTGGATAATAGCAATAAAGAACGTGTAGAAGTAGCCAAGTTAATAGAACAACAGTTAGAAGATGTTGGAATAGGAGTATCATTATATCAAGTTTCTAATTCAAATTATAAAAGTTATTTAAAAGAAAAAGATTTTGATATGATTCTTACTGGTATTAATAATGGATACAGTCCAGATCTTTCCTATTTTTTAGGAAAGGACAATCTTGCCAATTACGAAAATGAGCAAATTCAATCAATTTTACAAGAAATAAAAGAAATAACAGACGAAAATGTATTAAAAGAGAAATATAAACAGATTATTCAAATTTATGAAAATGAGGTACCATATATTTGTTTATATCGAGATAAAAAGAAAGCTGTATATAGTATGAAATTAATTGGTGAATTTACGCCAAACAACTATACAAGCTACTACCATATGAGCAAATGGTATAGACAATAAAAAAAGTAAAAAAAAGCTTGACAAATTAAAAATTTAATATATAATAACAATACAAACAAATGTTTAAAAAATAGGAGGAATAATTTATGAGTAATCAAAATACAGAAAAAATGAAAGCACTAGAAGCGGCACTAGGTCAAATAGAGAAGCAATTTGGTAAAGGGTCTGTTATGAAATTAGGAGATGTAACAGCCATGGAAATAGAAGCAATACCAACAGGAGCACTAAGCTTAGATATTGCACTTGGTATTGGAGGAATTCCAAGAGGAAGAATTGTAGAAGTATATGGTCCAGAGTCTTCTGGAAAAACAACACTTGCGTTACATATGATAGCAGAAGCACAAAAAATGGGAGGAGAAGCAGCATTTATAGATGCAGAACATGCATTAGACCCAGTATATGCAAAACATTTAGGAGTAGATATCGACAATCTAATTGTTTCACAACCAGATACAGGTGAGCAAGCCCTAGAGATTGCAGAAGCACTAGTTAGAAGTGGGGCATTAGATATTATTGTGGTAGACTCAGTTGCAGCATTAGTACCAAAGGCTGAAATTGATGGAGATATGGGAGATAGTCATGTTGGATTACAAGCAAGATTAATGTCACAAGCTTTAAGAAAATTAGCAGGTGTTATTAATAAATCAAAATGTGTAATTGTATTTATTAACCAATTAAGAGAAAAAGTTGGTGTTATGTTTGGAAATCCAGAAACTACTCCAGGAGGAAGAGCTTTAAAGTTCTATGCATCTGTTAGATTAGATATTAGAAGAATTGAAGCTATTAAGCAAGAAGGAGAAGTAGTTGGAAACCGCACAAGAGTAAAGGTAGTAAAGAACAAAGTTGCTCCACCATTTAGAGAGGCAGAATTTGATATTATCTATGGAAAAGGAATTTCAAAAGAAGGGAACTTATTAGATATTGCTGTTAACTTAGAGATTATTGATAAAAGCGGTTCGTGGTTTAGCTATAATGGAGATAGAATAGGACAAGGTAGAGAAAATGCTAAATCTTACTTAATGGATAATCCAAAGATTGCAGAAGAAGTAGAAGCTAAAATTAGAGATAATTATGCCACTGCATTTGAGAAGAGCCTTGGAGATGAAGAAGTAGATCCAGAACAAGAAAAAGAACCAGAAGAGGAGTAAAATAAAAAATGCCAGAGTTAAATAAAAACTCTTCAAGAGAAGAAATTCGTGCCTATATTGCTAACATTATGCAAAGAGAAAAAAAGATGCCAGTACAAAAGGCAAGAGGGAATTATCAGACCGATGTACAAACATTAAAAACAGAAATGGTTTCCCAAATTAGGCAAAAAAACAAAAGTGATGATAAGGAGCTAATAGAGTTTGATAATCTAAAAACAAAGGTATTAAAATATATAGTATATAAGAAGAGAACTGAAAAAGAAGTAAGACAAAAGTTCTCTTCTTCTTCAACAGATGCTAATTTACTAGAAGATGTAATTGAAAACTTAAAAGAAAATGGATATATTAATGACGAAGGATATATTCAAAGGGCAGTAAATGAGTTTTTAGCCATTAATACACTTTCTTTAAAAGAAATTAGAAATAAGTTATATGCAAAAGGCTTAGATTGTGATATAATAGATACGTATTTTTCCAAACACATAGAGCAATTAGAAGAATATGAAAGAACATGTGCAAAGAAAATAGCAATGAAAAAGCAAACTCAAATGGAACAAACAGAAATTGAAAATTTTTTATATCGTAAAGGCTATACGAGAGAAAGTATTCAAGAAGCCTTTGGAGATTAATTTGTTACTATTTAAGGTTTTAAAAAAGAAAACTATTAATGCAGAAAGAGGAAATAAAAGGAATGCAAAATGTACTAACATTAGAGACAAATAAATATAAAATAAAAATAGAGAACTTTGAAGGTCCTCTTGATTTGTTATGTCATTTAATTGATAAAAATAAAATGGATATTTGCGAAATTAGAATAAGTGAAATTACAGAACAGTATATTGGATATCTAAATGAAATGGAAAGAATGAATTTAGAAATTGCAAGTGAATTTCTTATTATGGCTTCCACCTTATTATATTTAAAATCAAAATCACTATTACCAAAGACAGAGGAAGAGAATGAAAAAGAATTGACTGAAGAAGAACTGTTAAGAAGAATTATTGAGTATAAAAAGTATAAGGAAATTACCAAAAGATTTAAAGAGGTAATGGAAGAAAACTCTCAAAGATTTTTTAAATTACCAGAAGAAATTGAACTTCCAAAACAAAAGTTAGAAGTGAATTATAGCAAAGAGATTATACCTGAAATTTACCAAAAATTAGTAGAAAGAAATGAGCAAAAACAAAATCAAAATGCACAAAATATTGAAAAGATTGCAATTACTGATACTTACACAGTAGAGAGTAAAGTGAAAGTAATGTTTAAAGAGTTATTACATAAAAAACGCTTTGTATTTAATAAATTGTTTTCTACTAGAAAATGCAATAAACAAGAAGTGGTTACTGCATTTACTGGTTTATTAGAATTATCAAGGAGAAGTAAGGTTTTAACAGAGCAAGAAGAGCTTTTTGGAGATATTAATGTAGAAAAGGCAAAAAGAAAGATGGGGTAATATTAGATAGAATAAAAAGGAGAACCATTGCATTATATAGGAAAGTTAAATAAAAATAGAATTGGCAAATATGCTAATAAAATTGCAACTTTTGATGTTATTTTAACAGAGGAAAGAAGATTACACATATATACAAATCATACAAAAGATTATGAACAAATTATAGAGAATATCGATAGCGTGGTATTGAAACCAGATGAGGTACTAGAAGATTTGAAACATAAAGATACTCTATTATTTATTGGAAAATTGGAACAAGATAATTTAAATGTTGTGATTAAACTCAATGTGGTTGATGACAAAA
>CATKGX010000141.1 GCA_949747775.1 uncultured Clostridia bacterium
AATTTATTATAGAAATTGTTATTTAGCTTTTTCAATAAAAATTAAACTTTGCACAATTTTTTATTGAACAACTATAATAATTGAAAATAGCCTATTCCCCTATTCCCTGCTCATTTTGCCCCCCATAGTATTGAAAATAAGCCTATTTAATGATATAATTAATTTTGTAACCTGTTAACATGTATTTCTGAATAATTTTGGAGGTAAACATTATGGAATTTAATCTCGATTTAACTCAAGAACAGCAAGATGAACTTATAAACGAAGTAGTTGAATCATGGATGCGTTCACGGGAGTTAGTCAAAACTCTTATCTCTGATCCTGAGTACATACTCTGGTTAGAGAACTTCACAATCTCAAATCCTGCTTTTGAAGACGATACTTGGCTTTACCAGTCTGATGAGATATCAAAAGAGGATTCTGAACGAGTAGATGAACTGAATCCCTTTTTCGAAGGTATTATGGAATACACAAACCGCAATTTTATACCTTTATGTTATGATGAATATGGTACTTACGTATTTATCAAGTTCAATAATATTGGCTATAAAATTGGACAAATGGTCGGCCAAGGAAGTATCACTTACTGTGAAAGAGTCGATATTTCTTCTGATAGCATTTTTATTGATTTCAATGATATTATGAACAATAAAAAGTAGGAAAATATTGACTATATATGTGAAAGACTTGATTCTATATCCAGTAAAAAAGCATTCACTATTAAAGTGAATGCTTTTTTACATTTCTTTTTATATATATTTCTATATATGATATTTTTGTATATACTTCATACGTCGAAGCAGTTTTTTGGTGTCTATTATCAAAGTCTTGCAGCTATATTTATATAACTTTATTCAATTTTGAAAATGCATATATAAAAATCATTCCTTGCTTCTATCCATAAATAATATTAAAATAGGAAAAATTTCTAATCTTCCTAGAAGCATTCCAATGCAGAATGTAATTTTAGAAAGATTGCTAAATTCAGAAAAACTGGTTACATCAAAGCATAAGCCAACATTTCCAAAAGTAGTAAAAACTGCATTCATCGTTTTTTCATAGGAAAATCCGTCAAAACTTACGATAAATACCATAATAATAATTAAAATTACATATAAAAACATAAACGTGCTTGTACTTTTTATAGTGTCTTCAGAAAGCTTTTTTCCTTCAAAAGTAATTGCTCTAACACTATTTGGGTGAATTAATTTTATAATATCTCTTTTAATAGATTTAAAAATAATAATTAATCTTGAAACTTTAAATCCACCACATGTACTTCCAGCACAAGCGCTAATTAACATAAGTAGCATCATTACTGCTCTACATGATGTCGGATAAATGTTGATGTCTCCCACACTATAGCCAGTACTTGTAATAATTGAGCTTACATGAAATGTTGCTTCAATAAGTGCTTGTAATGAATTGGCAAACAAACCTACAGTATTCGTAAATATAAAAGCAACAGAAAGTATAAATATTAAAATATATACTCTTAGTTCTTCGCTTTTAAAAATATTTTTTATTCCGCCAATAAAGAATAAAAAATACAAATTAAAGTTAACTCCAAATAAAAACATAAATACTGCTACTACACATTTACAAAATGTAGAATATGTTGCAAGAGAAGAGTTTAGGACAGAAAATCCTCCTGTTCCTGCAGTTCCCATAGAAATGAGTAAACTATCAAAAAACTCCATCCCGCCAAAAAGCAATAATACTATTTCTGTAATTGTTAATCCTAAATAAATTGTATACAAATATATTAATGTCTTTTTAATACTAGGAACTAATTTTCCAACAGTTGGTCCTGGCATTTCTGCTTTTAAAACATGCATTGATTTGCCCTGCGAGGATAGGGGTATAATCATTATAACAAATGTAAGAACCCCCATTCCCCCTATAAAATGTGAAAAGCTACGCCAAAACAATATACTTTTATTTAAATTTTCAACATTATCGAAGATTGTTGAACCTGTTGTTGTAAATCCAGAAACTGTTTCAAATAGTGCATCTATAAATCCTGCATCTTGATTCAAATAAATAGGAAATGCACCAATAATAGATATTAATATCCACGAAATTGCTACTATTTGAAATCCTTGTTTGGCATAAATTCTATCGTTTTTTACATCAATTTTGCTTAATAATATTCCTAATGTTAAGCTAATCATTTGAGGAATTATAAATGGAATTATCGTTTCATGATAAATAAAACAGACAATTATTGGAAAGATAAATAATAGTGCAAGTCCAATTAAAACTTTACCTAAATAATTATAAATAATTTTATTCTTCATACTATTTAACCAAATCATTAAGATTTCTTAATGTCCCATTCTTTGCAATAATTAAAATACTATCTTTCAATTTTATCTCCTCTTCTCCATTTGGATATATAATGTTCTTTCCTCTTTGAATTGCACTAATTAACAAATTATCTTTTATATTTAAATTTTTTATTTTTGTATTTAATCCTTTAAAATCTTCCTTTACTTTAAATTCTATTATTTCAAAAACATCATCATCAAATTTATATATTGCTTCGCACGAACTTCTTCTACTATTTTCTACAGCTCTAATATATTGTACTACATGGTTTGCGGCAACTTTATGAGAAGCTATTACCGTGTCTATATTGGCTTTTTTTATGATTCCGTCTAAATTAATATGATTCACTTTTGTAATGACCTTTGGAACACAAAGTGATGATGCAAACATAGAATATACAATGTTCTCTTCGTCTAAACTAGTTAATGATACAAATGCATCACATTCTTTTATTCCTTCTTCATATAAAATATTCTGGTTAGAAATATCACCATGAATAATTAAGCTATTGGGTATTTTCTCACTAAGGAATTTACATCTTTGTTCATCGCGTTCAATAATCTTAACATGCATTCCCATATCAATTAATATTTGACTTAAATACACAGCTATAGATGAGCCTCCAGCAATAATTACTTTTTTTGTCTTTCTACTAATTAGTTGTGCATACTTTAAAAATATATTAATATCTTTTCTTTTTCCTGTTATGTGAATTTTATCTCCAACTAGTAGTTTTGTATCACCACTAGGAATAATAACTGTATCTGCTCTTTCAATAGCACATACAATAATTTTATTATTAATCTTTTTAGATAACTCTTCAATAGACATTTCATTTAATTTACTATTTTCTTTTATACGTAACGAAATAACCTCCATTTTACCTTTAAAAAATGAAGTCGCGTCTAGTGCACTTGGAATACTTAGTGCTTGTGCTATTTGAGCAGCAGCTAAAGCTTCTGGATTAATTACCATAGAAAGTCCTAACATATCTCGTATAATATTAACGGAATTGAAATATTCTGGTGTCCTAATACGAGCAATTGTATGTTTAGCTCCTAATTTTTTTCCTATTAGAGAACACATCATATTTTCCGAATCGCTTTTCATAACGCTAATTAATAAATCTGCATCACTAATTCCAGCTTCTATTAGAATATTAGAATCTAAGGCGTTTCCTTCAACATAATTTACATCTTCATTATTAATAAGACTTTCCTTTCCAGAAAAGTTGATATCAACTAATGTAATTTCATTATCTTCTTTTACTAGCAAATTAGTTAAATACTTCCCCAATTTGCCAATACCAGCAATAACAATTTTCATAATCCTATCTCCTCTAATTTATTTCGTACTGTATTATACTACATTTTTTTACAAATTTCTTCTATTATGCAAAAATTTTTTATTTTTTTATTTTGTTAGCTATTAAAGCATAATCTCCATAATCTATCAAGTACGTATACTTCCGAAACGGTGTAAGATAAACTCTTACTTTAAATATTTCTTCTATTTGACACAGTTAAGAATTTGTTATACAATAATAAGCGAATTTATGTTAATTGATATTGAAAGTGGAATTTTTCATTTTCAATTCTAGTAAGACAATAGGAGGAATTATTTATGCTATTCAAGCAAAACATCGATGCTTCTCAAGGACTCTTATCATTAGGCTATCAAACAGAATATGACCATCATATCCACACCAAATATTCAGATGGCTCTTTTAGTTTAAGACAAATTATTGAATTAGCAAAAAAGTCAGGGTTAAAACGAATTGTCATTACAGATCATAATAAAATTTTAGATTGTTCAAATGAGCTTAAGACAATTCCTAAAGAGGAATTGGGAGCTTTAAAAGTTTTTGTAGGATGTGAAATTGCTTGTAAAGTATTAGACCAGTCTAGTGGTGTATATATTCCAATTGAGCTTATTTACTATGGACCTCATCCAGAAAATATACAATCTTTTATTGACCAATATCATTATGGTATGGTGCCACAAGATGAACAACTTCAATTTTTAATTAGTAAATGTGATAAACATCATTTAAAACATTCTGAAAATTTGCAGGTACCAGAAGGGATGTTTGCTACTGAGTATTTGTGTAAGGATTTGATAAAATATCCTGAAAACAAAGCCTTTTTTGATGCAACACACCCTATTGTGTACAATATGCCAAAATTATTTTTTAAAAAATTTTGCATTCACCCAAGTAGTGACTTTTATATTGATACGACTAAGAACTTGCCACTTGTGACTGACGTAGCAGATATGGCTTTAGCTAATGGTGGAATTACTATTGTTGCGCATCCTTGTTTATACATTTATGAAACTCAAAATGAAGTTTTGGCATTTTTAGACAACCTCTTAAAAACATCTAAAACTGCTGGAATAGAGGTATTTCATTCTTCTCATACATTTGAGCAAAGACAATATTTGTATGAATTTGCAAAACAGCATAATCTTTTGATAGGTGGTGGCAGTGATTTTCACTCTGGTCCACGAACAGTAATTGGATTTGGACAAACAGATATGCCGCTTTCTTTATGTGGACATGATTTTGATTGGATTGAAAATATTTATACCGTCTAATACTCCTACTGCTTTACTGCTAGAGAAAGATAATTTTTCTAGCTAAAATCTTAAAGGCTAATGAAACTTTTTATAGTTCCATTAGCCTTTTTATTTGCTGCTATTCCAATTCTCTATTTTAATGATATACTGTTATTGATTAATAATGTGCTATAAACAAATAGAATGTCTTTGTTATAAAAATCTACATATTGGTTTAATATTTTGGGCGATATATATCTTGTATCAATAACTGTTATTTTAGAATATCCTTCTACTAGTAAAGGAATCAAACTACTACCATAAGAATCCCTAAAAACAATTAATTCCTTACCACTATTATTTTTGGAATTTTCTATGGTTAATAATGGTGTTGCTCCTGATAAGTAAATATCGTACTTGTCTGGTGCATTTACTTTTTCCATATTATAAATCTTTGTTTTTTCATTTGCTTCGTAGTTGTATACGATGCAATTTTCTATCACATCATTTGTTAATATTTTTATTTCGTCACTTTCAATAGGAATTGGAAATTGACCTGCATAAACTCCTTTAAAATCTACAATTTTCTTTTCTTCATATGGAGTTTTTATTGCAATATCCATACTATCTATGATTCTATTTACTAGTTTTGGTAGACACTCTTGTTTCCAATGTGAGTCTGTTGCATAGTAGCTAGATAGTTCTAAACAATCAAATATTTCAATATAGTTTGCCCATTTTAAATTTTCCTTCATCGTCTCTTTTAATTGGTGATAGTCTAACTTCAAATGATTTTCATTTACAAAATAGTTTTTGTCTGGAACTATGGTATAATAAATTTTGTTACTTTGGTCTAAATACCTTTTATAAATTTCACTCATTTTATTCGTAGTATTGATAATTGATTTTTCGTTTAATGGATAGATTTGCTCTATTAATTTTTCGTTATACTGATAAATATGATTACTGTCTTGCTTTTTTAACACATCCATCTCTACTTTTGTTTTTAATGCCCTAAAGGCTTCTCTTTGAACAAACTGGTCCATTGTATATTTTTCAAATTCTTCAAAAAAACTACCATCCAATAATGTATCTATAGAAAGTTTAGGAAACTGCTGTAATTCTCTTCTTTCAGATAATGATATAATGGTATTTCTCTTTGCAATATTTACTAATAATACTACAAAAATCACCAACAAGAAGGATATTGTAACCACTATATTCTTTATTTTATCACTCATTTGCTCCCTCCTTCTAAAACCTAAAATATAAAAATGGATTATATGAATTATCTACTAAATATGCTGTAACAACCAAAAGCAATAGTATAACACATAATGGCTCTAGTGCATTCATTATTTTACTTACCTTATTATTCTTTTTTAATCTTAAGAAAATATTTTTAATTAACGGTGTAGCGCCAATGATTGCTATAATTAATATAACAAAGTAACTTCTTAAATAATATAGGGTATATGCATTGGCAAAGCTTTCTCCATTTGCTCCCCACAACCCAGAAATGTTTTTCCATGCTTCAGCTAAGTCAGCAGCATTAAATATGATGAAACTTATCATTACTATTAACAATACATATATTCGTTTTAAAAAGTTAGGCCATTTTTCTAAATACTTTGCTAAAAATACTTTTTCTATGATTAAAATAATACCAAATAACAAGCCCCATGCAACAAAATTCCAGCTTGCTCCATGCCATATTCCAGTTAGTAGCCATACCACTAATATATTTCTAGTTTGTTTCTTAATCCCTTCCCTATTTCCGCCAAGAGGAATATATACATAGTCTTTAAACCAGCTACTTAATGATATATGCCATCTTCTCCAAAATTCAGTAATGCTTTTTGAAATATAAGGATAATTAAAGTTCTCTAAAAAATGAAAACCGAATATCCTTCCTAGTCCAATTGCCATATCAGAATATGCTGAAAAATCAAAATAAATCTGTAATGTATAGCTAATTGCAAATATCCAATAAAATACAATACTTTTTTCATTACTACCAGTAAATTGACCACATAATTCTCCAAGTAAATTAGCAATTAACACTTTCTTAGCAAGGCCTATGGTAAATCTTCGTATGCCGTACGAGAAATTTTCAAAACTATGCTTTCTGTTATCTAGTTCATCTACAATTGTTTCGTATCTTACAATAGGTCCCGCAATTAATTGTGGAAATAATGACACATATGTTCCTAGTTTTAACAAGCTCTTTTGAACCTTCACTTTTCCTCTATAAACATCTATTACATAACTTAGAATTTGGAAGGTATAAAAAGATATTCCTATTGGTAAAGCAATTCTTAAGAGCGATAAATTTGTTCCAAGCACATTATTTACGTTTTCTATCATAAAGTCTGTATATTTAAAAACACAAAGTAAAGCAATATGTATTGAAACAGTAATCCATAATAAGCTCTTCTTTTTATATTTATCAATTAAAATTGCCCCTATATATGCTATCAAAATTTCAGCTAGCATTAAAAGAATATATTTGGGTTCCCCATAAAAATAAAATATCGTAGAACCAATTAATAATACAAAATTACGCATCTTCTTTGGTACTATAAAATAAAGAAGAATCATGATTGGTAAAAAATAATATAAAAAGCTAATACTTGTAAATAACATCTTTTCCTACTTTCTAATTCATATAAAAGCTTCCTAATAAAGAAGGAAGCTTTTACTAATTGTTTTTATTTAGAACTACATTTCTGCTGGAAAGTCATCTGGAATTGTTTCAGATTTTTCTAGTTCTTTTCCTATATCATTTTCAACAAAGCTTTTGAATTCATTATAAACTGGCTTTGCCCATTCTTCACTAGACATTACTAAAAATATAATATTTTCATAATTGGTAATATATAATTTTTCTGCTGAAACGCAAATCCATTTTCTCATATCTACATTGTTTAACATTTCTTGTTTCATTTTTTCTACATCTGCATTTTCATTAACTTTTACAACAGCAAGAGAATAAGCTTGTGCATTAATAAAAGGTACAGATACAACTAATGATTCTACATTTTCATTTGTTTTTAGACCAGTAAAACTACTAACTTGCATCTCATCTGCTACATCTATTACTGATGTTTCCAATTCTGGCAATTCTACCTTTCCACTAGAATAAATAGAAGCTAACATATTTTGTACTTCCTCTGTTGTTTGAAGTTTCAATTCCTTCTTTCCTCCATCTTTAGATTTTACGAATAAAATTGCCCCAACTATAATTGCTATAATAACGATTGTCGAAATAATAATAATCGCTGTCTTTTTCATACGTTTCCTCCTTTTTTATTTTATCTTTTTTTCTCCATCCTCATTGTATCATATCCCTATTTCTTTGTAAATGGCAAAATTTGATTCTAATATACTACTTCATTTTACCTTACACAGCTTTGGAAGCGCACGTGTCTGACTCATATACACTCTAATTTTGACATTTCTAAAAGGATTTACAAAAAAAATGTAGAAAAAAATATATAACACAAAGATTGCACAAAATCTTTGTACAATTTTAACAAAGAAGGTTATCATTATGGTTAATATAAATACAGAACAAAACCCAGAATTTATTAATTCTTTTCTAGATTATTCTATTACAATTTTAAACAAATCCCCTAATTCAGTAAAAGAATATAATTATGATTTAAACATGTTTTTTAAATATATCAAACTACACTTTAAAATGACAAACGAAACAGATTTTAAAATGATTGTTATTAAAGATATTGATATTGCTACTGTAAAGAAAATCACGGCTGAAGATATTCTCTCTTTCCTATCTTATCTTGCACTAAATCAAAACTGCAAGCCAGCAACAAGAGCAAGAAAAATATCTACATTACGTATTTTCTTTTCTTACTTAGCCCAAAAAGCAAAACTAATTGAAATAAACCCAGCCCAAAACATAGAAACACCAAAAAAAGAAAAGCGTATGCCAAAATATCTTTCATTAGACGACAGCAAAAAATTATTAAATGTTACTCTTGATGATGACGATATGAATAAAGAACGTGATTATGCTATTATTACCATTTTCTTAAATTGTGGACTTCGTCTTTCAGAACTTGTTGAGATTAATATAAAAGATATTGACTTTTCTGAGAATAAGTTAAATGTTATTGGTAAAGGTAATAAAGAACGAACCATATACCTTAATAAAGCATGTATCCATGCAATAGAAAGCTATTTAAAAGTACGACCAGTAGAAGGAATTAAGCTAGATAATAAAAAATCTAAAGATGCATTATTCTTAAGCAAAAGACGTGAAAGAATTAGTAAAAGAACTGTTCAATATATTGTTGACAAAGAGCTAAAAAAAGCTGGTTTAGATACTACCAAATATTCTACTCACAAATTAAGACATACAGCAGCTACTTTAATGTATCAATATGGGGGTGTTGATATAAGAGCACTACAGGAACTTTTAGGTCATGAAAGCATTTCAACTACCGAAATCTATACACATGTTAATAATGAACAAGTAAGAAATGCAGTAGAATCTAATCCTTTAGCAGACATGTAATACAAATCCTATCTATACTTATAACAAATATAGATAGGATTTTTCTTATTCATGATTAAGTATAGATCTTAGCTTCATAATAAAATCGGCTGAATTTGCTCTCTATCTAAAGCTTTTTCCAATGTTGGTATGATGTATTTTGGGTCAAATACTAAAGAGCGTGG
>CATKGX010000142.1 GCA_949747775.1 uncultured Clostridia bacterium
AGCAAATAAGTTTTATAATAGTATAGCCAACCTATAGGAGATATGATATAATTTAGAACATAATGATATTTTATAGAAAAAATAGTGTAATAATGGGAGGAAGATATGTACGAAGAATTTGAAATTAGCGACAAAATAACAGAAGTTGCAGCAGAGGTCGAAAAAGAATTAAAACCTATTTTTGACCAATATGAAGAAAACTGTATGAAATCAAGCATAAAAGTTTTAAAAGCTTTTCAAAAAAACAAGGTTTCTACAACTGATTTTAATGAAGTAACAGGATACGGATATTATGATGGAGGAAGAGAAAAACTAGAAAGAATATATGCTGATATTTTTGGAGCAGAAGATGCCTTAGTAAGACCTCAAATTATGTCAGGAACACACGCTCTAACAATAACTTTATTTGGATTATTAAAATATGGAGATACTATGATAAGCATTTCAGGAGAGCCTTACGATACTTTAAGAAGTGTAATTGGTCTTTCAGGAGATAGCGAGAATTCTTTAATGAAACACGGAATAAAATATGAACAAATAGACCTTGTAGGTAATGATTTTGATTATGAAAAAATTGAAGAAAGAGTAAAACAAGGTAATATTAAACTAATCGAAATACAACGTTCTAGAGGATATTCTCAAAGAAAGAGCTTAAATATTGATAAAATAGAAAAAGTGATTTCTAAAATAAAAGAAATTGATAAAGATGTTATTGTTATGGTAGATAACTGTTATGGGGAATTTGTTGAAGACAAAGAGCCAACACAAGTAGGAGCAGATATATTTATCAGTTCTTTAATGAAAAACTTAGGAGCAGGAATTGCAACAAGTGGTGGATATGTAGTAGGAAGAAAAGATTTAGTACATATGGTTGCAGAAAGGTTAACCGCACCATGTGTTGGAAAAGATTTAGGAGCGAACTTTAATCAACTACTTTCTTATTACAAAGGAATGTTTATGGCACCATCTGTTGTAAAATCTGTATTAAAAACAATGATATTTGCAAGTAGAATGTTAGAAAAATTTGGATTTGAAGGTGTAAGCCCAAGATATGACGAAAAAAGAGCAGATATTATTCAAACAATAGAGTTAAAAACAGAAGATAAGCTAATTAAATTCTGCCAAGGCGTACAAAAGGGTGCTCCTATTGAATCTTATGTAGTGCCTGTACCAGACGAAATGCCAGGATATCCACATAAAGAAATTATGGCAGGGGGGAGCTTTACACCAGGAGCAACAATTGAACTTAGCTGTGATGGACCTCTTTGTGAACCATATACTGCTTATATGCAAGGTGGTTTAACTTATGAATATGGAAAAATTGGAATTATGATGGCAGTAGAAAATATGCTAAAAGAAAAGGAAGGTAGATAGAAATGTGGTTTGTATGTGCACTACTTACAGCTTTAGGTTGGGGAATTGCCGACATCTTTTATAAAAAAAGCTCTGTAAAAGAAGAAAAATATAGTCATTTAAAAATATGTGTATTTGTAGGAATAGCAATGGGACTACATGCACTATTTGTATTATTTACACAAGATATTGGGTATAATCCAATTAATATTATTTATTATTTCCCAGTTTCATTTATGTACTTTTTAGCAATGGTATTAACGTTTTGGGGATTAAAATACATAGAAGATTCTATTGCATCTCCTATTGAAAATTCATCAGGTGCAATTACAGCAATATTATGTTTTTTGGTATTAGGACAAACAATGAGTATGTTATCACTATTGGGTGTTATATTTGTTACAATAGGAGTTATTTGTTTAGGAATTAATCAGGCAAAAGACGATACTGCAAAAACAAAAGCAGTATCAAAGAAGATATTAATGATAGCATTTTTTATGGTTGTTGGTTATGCAATTTTTAATGCAACAGGAGGTCTTTTAGACGCATTCTTTTTAGATATTGATAAAACACCATTAATTGGAGTTACAGAAGAGACAATTGAACTTGTAGCAAATACATCATATGAATTAACCTATGTGTTAATTGCAATTATTTTTACAATCTATATTAAAATAAAAGGAGAAAAAATTAACGTATTACAACAAAAAAATAAAGTTTGCGCAGCTATTTTTGAAACCTTTGGCCAACTAATGTATGTATATGCGATGAGTGGAAATGCAATTATAGCAGCACCAATTGTGTCATCTGTATGTGTTGTTTCTATTATACTAGCTAGAATCTTCTTAAAAGAAAAGATGACTTTAAAACAATACAGCGCAATTGCAAGTGTAGTTGTTCGGAATATTAGTATTAGCAGTAGCAGAAGTTGTATAGTTTGATAAGAAATCAAATATAGGAGGAAAAGATAAAATGAAAAATATCAATATTACAAGGAAAATTACACAAGGAATGTATGTACTTACAACACAAAATGGTGGATGTATTGTAGATGCAGTATCGCAAATTAGTGCAGGCAAAAATCCTTTTATAGCAGTTTCTGTTATGAAAAAGAATTACACAAATGAGTTACTAAGAGCAAATCATAAATTTGCTCTTTCTATTCTAGGGACAGATGTAAATCCAGAAATGATAAAAACGTTTGGATTTCAATCAGCAAGAGATATTAATAAATTTGAGAAAATAGAAACAACACAAGTAGAAGGCGTAAATGTAATTAATGATTCATTAGGATATATGGTGTGTGAAATAGTAGACTGGATTGATAATGATACACATACATTATTTATTGGTAAAATAGTGGAAGCAGATGTTTTTGCAGAGAAAGAAGCAATGAGCTATGGGTATTATCAAGAACACAAAGATGAGTTATTAAAAGTAACTACTGCCAAAGGAAAAACAGCTTGGGTTTGCTCTATGTGTGGATATATTTATTATGGTGATGAAGTGCCAGAGGATTATAAATGTCCAATATGTGGCGTAGGGAAAGAATACTTTAGAAAGAAAAGTGAGTAAAATGAAAGTATTAATTGGAACAAAAAATCAAGGAAAAATAGAAGGTGCCAAAAGGGCATTACAAAATTATTTTGAAGAAATAGACATTCAAGGAATACCAGTAGAGTCAAATGTAGGAGAGCAACCAGTTAATGATGAAATATATATAGGAGCAAAAAACAGAGTAAAAAATTTAAAGGCATATGCAAGGGAAAATGGAATAGAAGCGGATTTGTATTTATCAATAGAAAGTGGAATTAACAATTCTTTAGGTAGATGGATGATTACGAATATTGCCATTATTGAAGACAATGCGAATTTTGAAAGCTATGGAAGTAGCCCATCTTTCCCAGTACCAGACAGGTTAGTACAAGAAATTATCGATACAGACTTAAGCCAAGTAATGAACAAACTATTTGTAGAAGATCATGAAAGGCACAATAGAGGTGGAGGCATACAACTACTAACACATAATAAAGTTTCAAGAATAGATTTAACACAAATGGCATTTATGATGGCTTTAACAAAGTATATTAATGAGGAAATATGGAGGTAGATCTATGCTAGGAAATGTATTATTAGCCATTGTATCAATATGTACGTTTATTTCGTACTTCCCACAAACAGTAAAACTAATTAAAACCAAAAAGTCAAATGATTTAAGTATACAGTCATGGATACTATGGGTTACTAGTAGTTTAGCATATACAATATATGCACTTATTGTAAGTAAAGATTTTATGCTTATTTTTGAAACAAGTTTAGAATTAAGTTTTTGTTTGATAATATTGATATTAGCAATCAGATATAAAAACAACTAAAGAGAAGGGCAAAATGATGTTAAATTAGGTTGAAGGCAAAGGAAATTTATGGTATAATAAAATTATGTAAATCTTATAGACTAGACTTATTTTTATACTTAAGGAGGCCATATAATGAAGAATTCGGCAGCACGGTCATACAATGATGGGATAGATTTCTTCGTTTCTGGTAAGAACATTGTTGTGAGTGCTAGGAGAGGAAAAGATGGAAGAGTTGTAGTAACTCAAAGTAGAAAAGCAGAAGTTAAATCAAAGACAGATAAACGTTTCAAAGCAATCAAGACCGTCATATTGTTGGCAATAGCACTGATACTGGCAATCGTATATAACTTTCTTAGTACGTTTTGCAGTATAGAGGAACTACGGAAGGTCTTGTTATTACCTCTAATGTGGGGTGGAACTTTTGCATATTACTATATTGTTGCGAAGAACCCTGCTACTCCAAATCTCTCGAAATACCATGCAGCTGAGCATAAAGTGTTAAATTATTGTGATAAGTATACAGATGAAATACTTGATTATGATAAGATTATGCAAATGAGCTGTATATCTATTAGGTGTGGTTCTACTGTGATAGCTGTCATTATGGTTTTCATAACAATTATGCTCCCAGGAGTGTGGTATATTCCTTGGTTAGCATTAAAGCTGATTTGGATAGCACTAAGTATTATTGTATCCATGTACCTGTGGGCAAGAGGTAAATGCAATTTCTTGCAGAAGATGGTAATTGAAACTCCAAGGCGTGAGGAAGTAGAAGTAGCAGTCTTGGGAATGGAGGAATGTATAAGAATAAGCAAATAGCAAAGAAGAGTACGCTTTATAATTGGAGCGTACTTTTATATTGACATTTTAAAGGGATAAAGATATAATTTTGTGTGTAAAAAAGATAGGGGAGTGAGAAAATGATAGACTTAGAGGAGAACTCTCGAAGACTAGAGGCTTTAAAAGTAAAGCTTGCTGAAATAGGTGATTCACTTTGACATAAGTGGATTAGAAAAAAAACTTTCTGAGTTAGAAAAAGAAACAACAAAAGCAGATTTTTGGAATGATTCACAAAATAGTGCAATAGTATTAAAACAAATGACAAGTTTAAAATCTAAAATAGAAAGTTTTAGAAAAGTAAAAGTGGAGTTTGATAATATTTATGAGTTAAACGAACTATTAAAACTTGAACCAGAAGAAGAACTAGAAAAGGAATTAATAGCAGGAATAAAGGCAATAGAAAGTAAATTAGAAAAATTAGAAATATCTACTTTATTATCTGGTAAATATGATGCCAATAATGCGATTATTACATTACATCCAGGAGCTGGAGGAACAGAAGCACAAGATTGGGTGCAAATGTTATATAGAATGTATACAAGATGGGCAAATGATAATGGATATAAGGTAGAGGAATTAGATTATTTGCAAGGAGACGAAGCGGGAATTAAAAGTGTTACTTTTTCGGTCTCAGGCGAGTATGCATATGGATACTTAAAAGGAGAGCAGGGAGTACACAGATTAGTTAGAATTTCTCCTTTTGATGCAGGGGGAAGAAGACATACATCATTTGCATCAGTAGAAGTATTACCTGAAATTACAGAAGATATACAAATTGATATTAATCCAGATGACCTTAGAATTGATACTTATAGAGCATCAGGAGCAGGTGGGCAACATGTTAACAAAACATCGTCTGCTATTAGAATAACACATATTCCTACTAATATTGTAGTAGCCTGCCAAACGGAAAGGTCACAAATTCAAAATAGAGAAACAGCTATGAAAATGCTAAAGTCAAAATTACTACATCTAAAAGAAAAAGAGCATAAAGACACTATTGATGAATTAAAAGGAATTCAAATGGACATTGCTTGGGGAAGTCAAATTCGTTCTTATGTATTTTGTCCATATACACTAGTAAAAGACCACCGTACCAATTATGAGGTGGGAAATGTAGAAGGCGTTATGAATCGGAGATTTAAATGGTTTTATTGATTGTTATTTAAAAAGTTTAGTAAAATAGAACTTTATCGAAATAACAAAATAAAATATAGTATAGGCAATTTATAATTATATCTGCCTATAACACTTATACAAAGGACATAAATAAATGGAAACAATCGTTTTAAAATTTGGAGGGAGTTCGCTTGCAGACAATATCAAATTAAATATTGTTGCAAACAAAATTGTAGAATTTTACAATCAAAAGAAAAAAGTAATTGTTGTTGTTTCAGCTCAAGGAAAAACAACAGATAGGCTTATTAAGGAAGCAAAGGAGTTATCATATGTACCAAATGACAGAGAATTAGATGCGTTAATTAGTACAGGAGAACAAGTCTCTATTTCAAAATTAAGTATTTTATTAAACAGGATGGGATATGAGGCAATTTCATTAACTGGATGGCAAGCTGGAATTTATACATCAGAAACCAATGGAGAGGCTAAAATTGAGCAAATTAATGTTAGCAGAATAGAAAAAGAGTTAGAGAAAAATCGCATTGTTGTGATTGCAGGATTCCAAGGAATTAACAAGAAAGAAGATATTACAACGTTAGGAAGAGGAGGCTCTGACACAACAGCAGTTGCGGTTGCAGCAGCTATAAAAGCAGACCATTGCTATATTTTTTCAGATGTAGATGGAGTGTATTCGACAGACCCAAACAAAATAACAGAAGCTAAAAAATTAGAAGTTCTTTCATATGAAGAAATGTTAGACCTATCAAACGAAGGTGCAAAAGTACTACACAATAGATGTGTAGAAATTGCTGAAAAGTATAAAGTACCAATAGAAACAGGTTCTACTTTTAATAATAATGTAGGAACTGTTATCTGTGACAAAATTGAAGAAAGCGCAGTTAAAAGTATCGTTAAAAATGATGATTTATTTTTAGTAACTTTAAAACATGAAACATATGGTCAAGAGTTATTTGACAAAATTTGTTTAACATTAATTGAAAGTGGTGTGGGTTTAAATACTCTTATTAATAATAGTGTAAGTAGTTTAAATATTAGTTTTACAATAAAAGCTGCAAATCTTGCTAAATTCCAACAACTATTAGAAAAGGACTTAAAAATGCTTCATTCTAGCTTTACGAATATTTCAAGAATATCACTTGTTGGATATGGAATTTCAAATAATGAAGAAATTATGAAGCAAATACTAAGTCTATTTTACTTAAATAAAATAGAAATTTTATCAATACAAGTAGAGGAATGTAAAATATCTATTATGACAAAAGAGAAAGTTTCAAGTCAAATATTAGAACAATTACACCACAAATTAATTGCATAAAATATGAAAATAAAAAACAGAAAGAGTACAATTTCTTTCTGTTTTTTTGTGAATTTTGTATGAACAAAGCAGAAGTTATGTTCTAAAACAGACAAGTTATGAATATATATAATTTAGAATATTTATAAAGTATCAAATATGTAAAAGAACCATTTTCATATTTGCTTGAATGGAGGTTTTTATGACAATAGAAGAAAGAAAAGGAAATTTAAATAATACAAGTAGTATTTTACAAAATCTCATTTTAGAAAATAGAGAAAAATTAAGTATTTCTGGTGTATTAGATGTACTTAGTTTTGATGACCAAATTGTTATTTTAGAAACAGAACTAGGACTTTTAACCGTAAAAGGAGAAAACTTAAGAATTAACAAATTAAGTTTAGATACTGCAGAAGTAATCATAGATGGAGAAATATATAATTTGGGATATAGTGAAAAAGATATGAGTGAAAAGTCGGGAGGATTCCTAGGCAAAATATTTAGATAAAAGGGGAATTTAGTTTGAAGGTAAGTGAGTATAATCAGTTATTTAGTTTACTAATATTTGTTATTACGGGAATTGTGATTGGGATTTTATTTGACGTATTTAGAATTATTAGGAAAAGTTTTAAAACGTCAGATTTTATTACATATATAGAAGATATCTTGTTTTGGTTTTTATCAGGTTGTGTGTTATTGTTTTCTATATTTACCTTCAACTATGGTGAAATACGTGTTTATATTTTTATTGGATTATTATTTGGATTAATCATTTATTTGTTAACACTTAGCAAATATTTTATTAAAGTAAATGTTGCTATTTTAAATTTTGTAAAGAAAATAGTATACTATCCAATTCAAATCATAAACAAATTTATAGTAAAGCCATTATATTTTTTACTTGACAAAATTTCAAAAAAAGGCTCAGAATTTACAAAAATAGCAATAAAAAAAGCAAAAAAGAACAAAATAACAAAGATTTATGATAAAATAGACGAATAAAAGAAGGATTTTATGGAAAAATGTAGAAAAAAATATACAGATTGAAAACTGGAGAGAAAAGTACAGATGAAAAAAATTAATTTTAAAAAGTTATATAAAAGATTACTAATTTTAGTTTTTATGGTATATGTCATATATACTTTTGTTATGCAACAACAAACATTAAATGCATATAAAGCGGAAGAAAACAAATATCAACAAGAAATACAAAAAGCACAAACAGAACAAGAAAAATTAATAGCAACGAAACAAAATATTAATTCAAATGAATACATAGAACAAATAGCAAGAGAAAAATTAGATATGTATTTGCCTAACGAACGTGTCTATATTGATATAGGAAAATAGCAGGAGTTTTATACACTCCTGTTTGTAACTATTTTACCTTATTTCTTTTCATTTTACTATCTATAAATTATCCAAGATAAACCAAAAACCAAGTTTTAATAAATTATAATTCATATAGGGGGGTCAAAAAATGAATATATCAGATTACACTTTAGTTGAGTTACGTCAACTAGCTAAAGAAAAGAACATTAAAAACGTTTCAAAGTTAAAGAAAGATGAGTTAATTGAAATGCTAAATCCTTTAGTTGGTGCAAACAATCCTGTTACCAATAACGTAGAAGAAAGGGAAATAAAAACAGAACCAAGAACACCTAAAGTTGAAAATAGTTCTAGTAACATGGACTACAAATTAACAAACGAAGATGATGAAATTGTAGAAGGTGTATTAGAAGTACTACCAGATGGATATGGTTTTTTAAGGGGAAATAATTACTTATCTAGTCCAAAAGACGTATATATTTCACCAATTCAAATCCGTAGGTTTAGATTGGACAAGGGGGATAAAATAAAAGGAATTGCTAGAGTGCCAAAAGAAGGAGAAAAATTCCCACCATTAATTTATGTAGGTGAAGTAAATGGTGAAGCTCCTGAAAGAGCATATAGAAGAAGAAAATTCGACGATTTAACACCAATTCATCCTAATGAAAGATTACGTTTAGAAACTGCACCAAATGAATATGCAATGAGATTAATAGACTTAATTTCACCAATAGGAAAAGGACAAAGAGGTATGATTGTTGCTCCACCTAAGGTTGGAAAAACTACTTTGTTAAAAAAGATTGCTAATAGCATTACACAAAATAATCCAGAAACAGAGCTAATTGTACTTTTAATTGATGAAAGACCTGAAGAAGTAACAGATATGCGTCGTTCCATTAAAGGAGATGTTATTTACTCTACTTTTGATGAACTACCAGAACATCATGTAAAAGTTGCCGAAATGGTATTAGAAAGAGCAAAACGTCTTACAGAGCAAAATAAAGATGTTGTTATTTTGCTAGACAGTATTACAAGACTTGCTAGAGCATATAACTTGGTCATTCCTTCATCAGGAAGAACCTTATCTGGAGGTTTAGACCCAAGTGCATTACATAAACCTAAAAAATTCTTTGGAGCTGCTAGAAACATTGAACATGGTGGAAGTTTAACAATTTTAGCAACAGCATTAATTGAAACAGGAAGTAGAATGGATGACGTTATTTTTGAAGAATTTAAAGGTACAGGTAACATGGAAGTACACCTAGACAGAGGATTATCAGAAAAACGTATTTTCCCAGCAATTGATATTAATAAATCTGGAACACGACGTGAAGAATTGTTACTAACACAAAAAGAACTTGAAGTTGTATTTGCTTTAAGAAAAGCAATGTCAACAAAATCAATTTCAGAAGTAACAGAACAATTAATTGAGCAAATGGTAATGACAAAAAGTAATGAAGAATTTTTAGATAAAATGTCAAATATGTTTAAAAATAATGTAGAAAATTAGGAAATAAATAAAATTAATAAAACATCTTGTACTTTTTTGAAATTACTTATATAATATACGTGTTATAAAGAACTAAAGGAGGTACAAGATGTCTTTTATTGAACAAATAAAAAATAGAGCAAGCGAAAATATAAAAACAATTATTTTACCAGAAAGTGAAGATGTAAGAGTTTTAGAAGCTGCATCAAAAGTTACAAAAGAAGGTTTTGCCAAAATTATCTTAATTGGTAGTCAAAATGAAACCAATGAATTAGCAAATAAAAATAATATTAATATTGAAGGAATTCAAATTATAAATCCTGAAACATCAGAAAAATATGAAGAATACGTTAATGCTTTTTATGAGCTAAGAAAAGCAAAAGGTATGACAATAGAAAAAGCAAAAGAAACTTTAAAGGATCATATGTATTTTGGAACAATGATGGTAAAACAAGGAGATGCAGACGGTTTAGTATCTGGTGCTTGTCATTCAACAGCAAATACTTTAAGACCAGCACTTCAAATATTAAAAACAGCTCCTGGAACAAAACTAGTATCAGCATTTTTCTTAATGGATGTACCAAATTGCAATTATGGAGAAAATGGATTATTTGTTTTTGGAGATTGTGGATTAGTAGAAAACCCAACAGCAGACGAATTATCAGAAATTGCAATATCATCAAGTAGAAGTTTTAAACAATTAACAGGAAAAGTATCAAAAGTAGCAATGCTATCATATTCTACATATGGAAGTGCTCATTCTGAATTAACTGAAAAAGTAGTAGAAGCAACAAAATTATTAAAAGAAAAAGAGCCAAATTTAATATGTGATGGAGAGCTACAATTAGATGCTGCTATTGTACCAGAAATTGCAAAATCAAAAGCGCCAGATGGTACAGTAAATGGAGAGGCGAATACATTAATATTCCCAGACTTGAATGCAGGAAATATAGGATACAAATTGGTACAAAGACTTGGAAAAGCAAATGCTTATGGACCATTGTGTCAAGGAATAGCAAGACCAGTAAACGATTTATCAAGAGGCTGTAACAGTGATGACATTGTTGGTGTAGTAGCAATTACAGCAGTACAAGCAAATGAACAATAAAAATATATAATGGAGGTTTTTATGAAGGTTTTAGTAGTAAATTGCGGAAGTTCATCTTTAAAATATCAATTAATTGATATGGAAACAGAAAATGTAATGGCAAAAGGGTATTTAGAAAAAATAGGATTACCAGATTCTTTCTTAACACATACAGCAAAGGGAGAAAGTCATAAAATTGATAAAGTAATTAAGAACCATGAAGAAGGTATGGAATTAGTAATTGAACAATTATTACATAACGATTATGGTGTAATTGCAGATTTAAGCGAAATTGACGCAATTGGACATAGAATCGTGCATGGTGGAGAAAAATTCACAAAATCTGTTATTGTAACAGATGAAGTTGTAAAAGGAATAGAAGATGCTATCAAATTTGCACCTTTACATAATCCAGCACATCTTCAAGGAATTTATGCATGCCAAAGTAAATTTCCTGGAAAGCCAAATGTAGTGGTATTTGATACAGCATTCCATCAAACATTACCAGAAAAAGCATATATGTACCCAATTCCATACGAATATTATGACAAATATAAAGTACGTAAATATGGTGCGCATGGAACATCTCATAGATTTATTGGAAGAAGAGTTGCAGAAGTTATGGGAAGACCAGTGAAAGACTTAAAAATTGTTAGCTGTCATCTTGGTCAAGGAGCAAGCTTATGTGCTATTTCAGAAGCAAAATCAGTTGAAACAACTATGGGGTTAACACCACTAGCAGGTATTCCAATGGGAACAAGGTCTGGAGATTTAGATCCATCTGTTGTTACATTCTTAATGGAAAAAGAAAATTTAACACCACAAGAAATGGAAACTATTTTAAATAAAAAATCTGGTAAATTAGGACTATCAGGTGTAAGCAGTGATGATAGAGATATTGCAGCAGCAGCAGATGAAGGAAATGCAAGAGCAAAATTAGCACTTGATAACTTCGCGTACCAAGTTGCAGGGTATATTGGTAAATTAGCTGTTCAAATGAAAGGTGTTGATGTCATTGCCTTCGCAGGTGGAGTTGGAGAAAACGCATTTAGAATTAGAAAAGCAATATGCGAATATTTAGGTGTTTTGGGAGTAGAGTTTGATGATGAAAAGAACAAGATTGTAAGAGAAGAAGTAGAACTTTCTACACCAAATTCAAAAGTAAAAGTATATTGTATTCCAACAAACGAAGAATTAATGATTGCTAGAGACACAAGAGATATAGTTTCAAAGTAATACAAAAAACAAAAGCCATAGAGAACTATTCTATGGCTTTTATTGTAATAAAGGGAGTAAGTTTTATGAAAAGTAAAAAATGGATTGTAATTATGGTAGTGGCTATTTTAGCAATTATATTAGCAATAGGTGGTATAGTGTACTTTACAAATAAAGATGTTAATAAGCCAGAAGATGTTTTAAAACAATATGTTGCTTACATTAATGAACAGCAATATGATAAAATGTATGAATTATTATCAATAGAAAGCAAATCAAAAACATCCAAAGAAGATTTTTTAGCAAGAAATAAAAATATTTATGAAGGAATTGAAGTTAAAAATTTAGGAGTTAAGACAATTGTAGCTGATAAACAGGACAAATCAAAGATTACATATCAAATGGAAATGAATACACTAGCAGGAAAAATTAGTTTTGAAAATACGATGTCTTTTACAAGACAAGAGGATAAAAAGTATTATATTAACTGGAACTCGTCACTTATTTTTCCAGATTTAGGGGACACAGATAAAATTCGTGTGACAACTACTCAAGGAGCCAGAGGTAGAATCTTAGATAGAAACAACCATGTTTTAGCAGAGCAAGGCATTATTAAAAGAGTTGGACTTGTTCCTGGAAAAATGGAAAATAGGTCAGATGTTATTTCAAAAACCTCAAAATTGCTAGGAGTGTCAAAAGAATTTATTGAAGAAGAGTTATCAGCTTCTTATGTGCAAGAAGACACATTTGTACCAATTAAAACAATGTCTAATGAGGATGAAGAAAAAATAGAAGACAAACTTTTAGCAATATCAGGAATTATGATTTCAGACATAGAAGATAGAGTATATCCTTATGGGGAAGCGACTTCACACTTAATTGGATATATTAGAGGAATTTCGGAAGAAGAATTAAAAGAAAATAGTAATAAAGATTATACTTCTAACAGTTTAATTGGTAAATCTGGAATAGAGAAAATATTTGAAGCACAGTTAAAAGGGACAAATGGAGCAGAAATTTATATTGTAGATTCGAATGAAAACAAGCTAAAAACAATAGCAACAATTCAGCAAAAACCAGGAAAAGATGTCAAACTTACAATTGATGTTAATTTGCAAAATAAGATTTATCAAGAATTAAAACGGAGATAATGGGTTATCTGTTGCCATTAATCCAAAATCAGGAGAAGTATTGGCAATGGTAAGTACACCTACCTATAATTCTAATGATTTTATTATTGGATTTACTACTGATAAATGGAATCAGCTAAACAATGATAAGAATAATCCTATGTTTTGCAGATACCAAAGTACATGGGTACCAGGTTCTTCATTTAAACCAGTCACAGCAGGTATCGGTCTTTCAACACAGAAGTTTAGTAGTTCAGAAGACTTTGGAAAAAGTGGACTAAGTTGGCAAAATAATGAAAGCTGGGGTACTTATAAAATTAGTACACTAACAGAATATGTAGGAGTAGCTAATTTAAGAAATGCACTTGTTTACTCAGACAATATTTACTTTGGAAAGGCAGCATTAAAAATAGGAAGCAATACATTTGCTGAGCAATTACTAAAAATAGGATTTGATAAAGAAAATCCATTTGTTCAAAATATGAGTAAATCACAATTTGCAAATAACAATCAATTTGCTTCTGAAGTACAATTAGCAGACACAGGATATGGACAAGGGAAGTTATTAGTAAATCCACTTCATATGGCATCAATTTATTCTGCATTTGTCAATGATGGTAGTATGATAAAACCATACATAGAATATACAAGTACTACTAAACCAGAATATTGGATAGAAAACGCATTTACAAAAGAAGCAGCAAATACGATAAAGAACAACTTAATAGAAGTAGTGGAAGATGCAAACGGAACAGGGCACGAAGCTAAAGTTCAAGGCATGACAATAGCAGGGAAGACAGGAACAGCAGAAATTAAAGCCTCACAAGATGATGAAAATGGTACAGAACTTGGATGGTTTAATGCATTTAGAGTAAGCAATATGAAAGACGAACAATTGTTAATTATTAATATGATAGAAGATGTAAAGGATAGAGGAGGCAGTCACTATTTATTGCCAAAAGTAAAAAGAATGTTTGAATAGAATTAGATATAAAGGGAAAATCTTTACTGTGTTGCTTGACATAAAACACAAATGTGCTATTATTGTAAAATAGAACTGTTTTGATCTTAAAAAATAATTATGATTTAAGGAGGCAAGCAAATGAAAAAATGCGTGTGGCGGGTTCTTACAATGGTAGTAGCAATTCTTGTAATAGCTACTATGTTAGGTGGATGTAATAATACACCAATAGAAGACTATTTTATAAAATATGAGAATGCAACTATTTTAGTAAAGGTTGAGTATGGAGACTCGACTTGGCTTGGCTATTCGAAAGCAGAAGGATTTATTTATTGATGATGATATATATGAAAAATATAAAAAGAATGAATATCAAGAAGGAAAAATTGAAATTTATCATCCATATAAACAAGGCAGTAGTATAGTGGTTAATGCTGAAGAGATTGCATGTATACAAACAAAGACATACAAAGAATTCTATAATCAATATCCGCCAATGTAATAAAAAAGCGACTATTAAAGATAGGGTTAAAAGAACCAAGATTGTTAAACTTTTATTTAAACAATCTTGGTTCTTTTTCTTATAATCACTATTTTTTAGTTTTTGGATAGGACTAATTTTACATAATGTCATATTATATATAAAGTACATTTTGAAAGAAGGTGAAAGATTGAAACTAAAAGATAAGAAAGTAGGATTTGTATTAACAGGTTCTTTTTGCACATTTAAAAATACCATTATTCAAATGGAAAATATCATAAAAGAAGGAGCAGAAGTCATTCCTATTATGTCATATAATGCATATCAGTTAGATACAAAGTTTGGTGAGGCTTCTGACTTTATAACACAAATTGAAGAAATAACAGGGAAGAAGATTATTCATACAATACAAGGGGCAGAGCCAATTGGTCCAAAACAAATGACAGATATTATGATAGTTGCTCCTGCATCACGGAAATACAATGGCAAAAGTAGCAGCAGGAATTACTGACACACCAGCTACTATGGCAATTAAGTCACATCTTAGAAATGGAAATCCTTTAGTAATTGCTATTTCTACAAATGATGGATTAGCAGGTTCTGCAGAAAATATAGGAAAACTATTAAATAGAAATAACTTTTTCTTTGTACCATATAGGCAAGATAATCCCATTACAAAACCACGCTCTTTAGTATTTGACCCAAAATACATCATACCAACATTGGAAAAAGCTTTAGATAGAGAGCAAATTCAGCCGATTTTATTATGAAGCTAAGAT
>CATKGX010000143.1 GCA_949747775.1 uncultured Clostridia bacterium
TGGGAAGATTTACAAACAGAATTAGAACATCCAGATGATTTAGAAGATAATATATTTTTTTAAGATGAAGGAAAGTAAAAGCGAATAAATATCATAAGGAGTAAAATATGAATATAGGAATAGACATAGATAATACAATAACAGAAGTTCAGGAAGAACTAAACAATGCAGCTTATGAATATGCAATAAAATTGGGCAAGAATATTAAGAATGATGATAATCCTTTTGAAGATATAAAAAACAATGGAGATACATATAAAAAGAAATTTCAGTTTTCTTATGATGAGTTAAAATATTTTCTAAAGAATATTCAAGAAGAAATTACCAATAAGGCAGAGCCTAGAGATAATGCAGTAGAAATAATTAATAGATTAAGAAAAGAAGGTCATAAAATATTTATAATAACAGCAAGAGATAGTGAGTTTCATGAAGATCCATACCTTTTAAGTAAAAATTGGTTAGACAAAAATAATATAGAATATGATAAATTAATAGTAAATGCAAGAGAAAAGGGAACAGTATGTAAAAATGAAAATATAGACTTATTTATAGATGACCAGTTAAATAATTGTTTAGATGTTTCAAAAGAAGGTATTAGAGTAATAAGAATTAGTAATGAAATTTGCAATAATAAATACATAGTAGATTTAAATAACTGGACTAAAATATATGAATATATAGTAGAATTAAACGAAACAAAATGCAGAAGATAAAGGATTTTTAGATGTTTAGAAAATGGCAAAGATATATTATGGAAAGAATTTACCATACAATAACTATCAAAACAAATTTCGAAAAATATTTGCATTTTTTAAATACATATGATACAATAAATAACGTTATTAAGTCGTAAGAAAGAGGGATTAACATGGTAGTAGTTATAAGAAATATTGTATTAGTAATATATGCAATTGTTTGTATTGCTTTAATTATTTTAGCAACAATGCAAACAAAAGATGCAAATGGTGCATCAGGAACAATTACAGGTTCTTCAACAAATAATTTTTATGAAAAAAATAAAGGGAGAACAAAAGAAGGAATGCTAAAAAGAAGTACTATCATTTGTGGAGTAGCATTTGTAGTATTAGCAATAGCACTTTCAATATTATTTGTAATGTAATGTATAAAAAGAAAGCAAAAGGGGCATATATTCATATAAGAAGATATATGCTCCATTTTTAATATGAAAAGGAAAGATTATGAAAGAAAGATATTATTCAAAAGCAATGAGACATAGAAATAGGTCTCAAAAACAAGATAAAAAGAAAAAAGAAGTAAAAGAGAAAATTCATTTAATTAAATACCAAAAAGATGATGTTTTAATTGAAAACGATACAGTAGTAGGCGTTTTTAATAAAAATAGGAATTTTGGGTTCGTAGTGCCTGACGAAAAAAGAGTTATAGGGACAGACATATTTATTTCTAAAAAAGATTTTGGCAAAGCAAAAAATAATCAAAAAGTAGTTGTGCAAATTACCAAAATGCCAGAAAAAGATAGAAAGGCAGAGGGAAAAATAGTAGAAGTACTAGGAAGTATTAATCAAGCAGGAATTGATATGCTATCATTAGTTAAAGAATATGACCTGCCTTATGAATTTCCAAGTCCAGTTTTGCAAGAGGCCAGAAATATAAAACAACAAATAGAACCAACAGAAATCAAAAATCGTTTAGATTTACGTAGCAAAGAGATTTTCACAATAGACGGTGAAGATGCTAAAGATTTAGACGATGCTGTAGAAGTGCAAAAAACAGAAAATGGAACTTATTTATTAGGTGTCCATATTGCTGATGTAAGTTACTATGTAAAAGAAGGCAGTTTCTTAGATAATGAAGCAATTATTAGAGGAACAAGTGTATATATGCTAGATAGAGTAATTCCAATGCTTCCAGTAGAATTGTCGAATGGAATTTGTAGCTTAAATGCAGGGGAAGATCGATTTGCACTTTCTGTTTTCATGGAAATCAATCAAGAAGGGAAGGTTATTTCTTCAGATATTAGAAAAACAATCATTCATGTTACCAAAAGGATGAGTTATAAAGGGGTTCAAAAGACTTTAGATTATTATCATACACCGATATCCGAAATACAAAATAAGAATGATATAGAAGTTGTAAAAGAGTATGAAAATTACAAAGAACATATAAAATGTATGGAAGAATTAGCGCATGTCTTAAAAGAAAGAAGAAATAAAGCAGGAAGTTTAAATTTAGATATACCAGAAACAAAAGTAATTCTAGACGAAAATGGTTATGCAGTGGATATTACAAAATATGAGTTATCGTTTGCTAATGAGATTATAGAACAATTTATGCTAACTGCCAATGAAACTGTTGCTGAGAAATTTTTCTGGTTAGAGGCTCCATTTATATACAGAGTACATGAGGAGCCAGATTTGGAGAAAGTATCAGAGTTAAACAAATTTTTATTTAATTTTGGATATAAAGTAAAATGTACAAAAGAAAATGTGCATCCTACAGCATTTGAAGAAGTATTAGAAAAAGTAAAAGGAGCACCAGAAGAAAGAGTTGTATCAAATTTGGTTTTAAGAACACTGAAAGTAGCAAGATACGAAGCTGAGAATTTAGGACACTTTGGAATTGCAAGTAAATATTATTGCCATTTTACATCACCAATAAGAAGATATCCTGATTTATTTATTCATAGAATGATTTCGAAGTATATTGAGAAAGGATACAATCTATCAGATAAGGAAATAGAAAAATGTCAGGGACAAGCTGTAAAATATGCAAAGCAGTCATCAGATAGAGAAAAAATTGCTCAAAAAGTAGAACGTGACAGTGTAGATATTAAGATGGCAGAATATATGCAAGATAAAATTGGAAATGAGTATGATGGCATTGTATCTAGCATTACATCTTTTGGTATGTTTGTGGAGTTAGAAAACACAGTAGAAGGGTTGGTTAGATTTAGTGACTTGGGAAATGAATATTTTATCTATGATGAAGAAAGAAAAACTCTTTTAGGAGAACAAACCAAAACAATGTATAAAATAGGAGACAAAATTAAAATAAGAGTAACTAGAGCAGACAAAATAACCAGACAAATAGACTTTGAAAAAGTAGAAGAGCAAGAAGAAAACGAGAAACAAAACGAAAGTAAAATACAAGATAGCAATACAAAAACAATAGAATAGAGAGCAATAAAGGATATGTACTGAAAAATCAATTTCTCCATCCGTTTTAGGCTGCGGAATACCTGTAAGCATGGGAAAATTGATTTTTCAGTACATATCCTTATATAGCTCGAATTACTTAAAATAGCTAGTATACTATTTTCCACTTAATAAAAACGCAGATTCTACATTGGTATCAATGGTTACATCGAAAAATGAATTCGTAAAATTTTCTAACCAATTATATTCTTTAAATTCAGGGACCGTTTTAAACAATGGTAAAGCATATTTTCCAAATCCATCAATATCAGTAGAAAATTCTTTGGAAGTCTTATACAAGTAGTTGCAAATAATGGTTTTAATATATTGATTAGCAGAATCAGAAATTTCAGTTAAGTTTTTTTCTGTAATAAAATTGGAAGTGTTGTTAACAGATAAAACCTTGGCTTCCAATTTTAATTTTACAGAAATAAACGGTGTACCATTTACTATTTTTACTTTTATTTTTGGCTTAGACCTATTAGAAACAAACAAATCAATGGAAGAATTGTTGTTATCTGGGTCTGGAATAGAAATATTACAACTTTCAAGATTATTTCCAATAAGCAGATGACAGAGGGTTTCTTCAGCAGACAATTCTCCAACTAACTTATCTCCACTAAATACAGCAAGTCCCATCATTTCAGAATTACCTGTGTTTTCAAGCGAAGTAGAGCCAGCTAAGCTAGAGCCATCTGTGTGAGAAGAGAACATACTATTAGAAGAATTGTTTCCAGAAGAGTTAGGGGTACTAATAGCACCGCAAGGTGGCTGTTGGCTGACAAGTTTGACAAGAGAATTGATTAAAGAAATCACCAATAGTAGCATTTACAGTATACCCCGTATATTCACTAGAGACAGGTGCTATTTCATAATATTTTGCAACAAGGTTTTCTAAATTAGGTTGTGTATTTTGAATAAAATCTTTTGCAAAGCATTTACTAATAATGATGTTCGTATCAGGACGTATTTGAACTTTATTCATTAAACTATATAGTAGCTTAGAAATGCCACTGGCTGCTAAAGATTCAGAAATAACAATTGCTTTACAATGAGAAAGATTGATTTCTTTACTAACATAAGTGTTCATTAAATTAATAGCAGAATCTAAAGAAGTAGCTTCTACGGAATTAATAATAGTAGGGGCAAGTTCAGAAGAAGCACTTTCACCACTAGAATTAGGTTTGGTAAATTCAAAAGTGACTTTTAATTCATTGGTATCACCGCTTATCAAATCCTAATGCAACTAAATAAGCAAGGTCGTCAATACTTTGTACACTATAAGATCCACTAAAAGGAATGGCAACGACTAGTACAATGATAATTAATATAGTATATTTTACATATTTATTCAATGAAACCATCTCCTTTCACTCTTATTTGTTTTCTTCGTTTAAATGTTGCAAAGATTAGAATACTTAAACTAATAGCAAAAATTAAACTTAAAACAAAATATTGATAAATAGTTGTTTCCAAAAAATGAACTTGTACATAGTTTTTTGGAATTAAACTAAGAAGGAAAACAATAAGGCAGCCTCCATATACAATTAAATAAGGATATTTAAAACTAGTAACTTTTTTAAATATATTTGTTGCAAAAGATAGTGTAATGCTTAAATATGAAGTCATAGAGATAATCCAAATTAGTAAAAAAGCAGCATCTAAACGTTGAAAGAATCTACCAAATTGAATAAAGCGTGAAGCAAAGTATAATGGTAATATTTCGTCTGTTGTAACAATTGAAGGAAAAATGAATAACAATGTTGCAATACTAAATAGAAGCCAAATACCAGATAAAATAACAGAAGTGATTGCTATTTTTTTAAATTCTTTAGCATCTTTTAAATATGGTGGAATAAAGTACAAAAAAGCAATTCCACCAAAAGCAAATATATTACTAAGTCCACTTAAAAAAGTAGGCATAATGCCATTGCCTAATAATGGAAACATTCTTTGCATTGTAAAATTTCCTATATTAGCAAAAAAAATGAGAATAATAGTAAACAGTATGACAGGAATAAAGATTAAGTTGGCACGAATAATTGCATTTGTTCCCAAACGATTTGTCATCATCATTCCTATGATAAAAAAGATGATTAAAAACATAACTGGTGTTGTAGGAAAGTAAATAATTTTAATACTTTCACAAAAACTTCTTAAAAATACACCTGCAAAAAATAAAAAATATATCATAAATAAAATACCAATTGTATATTTTAATATTTTACCACCTAAAAATTCAGAAATATCTAAAATATCCATATTCGGAAAGCGTTTAAGTAATTTACTAATAAAATATACAATTCCCAATACAATAAGGGTAATAAAAATGATATTTAAAAGGGAACCAGAATGCGTTTTATCTAATAAAAATTTAGGCAAATTTAAAATAATATGGTTTATCATAATAGTAACAATTAAAAATATTGCTTCAATGTTACCAATCTTGGTTGTTTGTGACATATCTTACTCCTTTCTATATTTCCATTCCATACTAATGTGTTTTTGACTATCAGTTTTTTTAGTATTTAAATAATCTGGCCTTCTTTCACGTTTCCAAATAGGTGATACGAAATAACCATCTCCTTTAGAATTGGTTATAGGTGCAAAAGGTACCATATATGGGACGCCAAACGATTTTAAACTACATAAAATGGTAATATATACAAATAGACCTATTCCAACACCTAAGAATCCTGAAAGATAAGAAAGTATAAGAAATACAAATCTTAACAGTCTTAAGTGAAATCCGAATGAAAAATCAGGGATTGCAAATGAAGCAATACCAGTAATTGCAACAACAATAATTAAAATAGGGCTAACAATGCTTGCGCTAACCGCAGCTTGTCCTAATACCAAAGCTCCAACAATACCAATAGTAGGGCCAAGAGGAGAAGGAACGCGAAGTCCAGCTTCTCTAATTAGTTCAAAAGATATTTCCATAACTAATATTTCAAAAATCATAGGAAATGGTACATTTTCTCTAGAAGCTATCATGGAAAATAGCAATTCTGTCGGGATTAGTTCTTGATGAAAATTTGTCATAGCAACATAAAAAGCAGGAAGAAGTAGCGTAATTCCCATAGCAATTAATCTTAGAAATTTTAAAAAATTAGCAAATTGAAACTTTAAATTTGTGTCTTCAGGAGAAGAAACAAAATCGACTAAGGTAGCAGGCATAACTAAGCAATAGGGATTACCATTAACAATAACAGCCACTCTTCCCTGAAATAAATATTTTGTAACCTTATCTGGTCTTTCTGTTGATAAAATTTGAGGAATACTATATTTATTAGTTTCTTCAATTAACTGTTCTAACTGGCCAGAAGAAAGAAGAGAATCAATTCCTAAATTATTGATACGATATTTTACTTCTGCTACTAAATCATTATTGGCAATGTCAGCTAGGTAACAAATAGCACAATGCGTTTTACTAATTTCTCCTACTCGGATATTTTCAATGACTAGGTTTTCATTATTCACAATTCTTCTTACCAATGAAGTATTCGTTCTAATATTTTCAACAAATGCTTCTTGTGGACCACGAATTACAATTTCATTATTAGGAGAGTCAATACTACGCTGCTTAAAACCTTTTACGTCAATGTCAAAAGCAATATTTAAAGTATCTATAAATAAAGCACAGTTACCACTGTTTACTCCTGAAAAAACACTACTAAATTCAGTTTGTTTTTTTAAACTGTTTTGAGGAAGTAAACAATTAGAAATATATTCTACAATATCAAATTTTTTCACTTTTCTAACAGTAATATTATTCGTAACAGCTTCAGAAAGAATACGAGTCTGGTCTCCATCAAATGAATTTGCTGGATTTTTCATCATAAGCGGTTTTAATACATAGTTATTAATTAAATCTGTATCAGAAAGGCCATCAATAAATAGTAAAAATGCTTTATAATGGCGATTTCTAGCAGTTAAATCAAATTCACGAACAATAACATCACTACTAATTAGTGTATTATACTTAACTTTAATATACTCTAAATTTACATCAATACTAGGAAAGATGTTTTTTACCTCATCTAAAGTAGTAAAATTAGAAGATGAATTGTGTAAATCATTTGCAACATTATCGCTGTTTTCAGCAAGGGTAGAAATATCGGTTAGTAAAAAATCATAATCTTTCTCGGGTGTTGCTAAGAATATGCTTCTTAAAATTTCTTTTATTTTCTTCATTTAACTAAAATTCCTTTTTTATTGTTTTTTAGTATTATCTGCAAAAATGAATAAATTATGTATGAAAAATAGTTGTTTTTTAGAGGAATGCTTTCAAGCGGATGGATTGGTCATAAATAATAAAAACGATTTTGAAAAAATGTTGCAAATGATAAAAAGAGATGATACAATACAGTTGTTCGTAAAATAAAGGGCGAGGTGGTGAAATAAATTGGAAAGAGCAATATTGCATGTGGATGTTAATAATGCGTTTTTGTCTTGGACAGCAGTAGATAGACTAAAACATGGAGAAACATTGGATATTAGAACAATACCTGCAATTATTGGAGGAGATGAAAAGCAAAGAAAAGGGGTTGTTCTAGCGAAAAGTCCTATTGCGAAACAGTTTGGAATTCAAACAGGTGAACCAATTTATTTTGCAAGAAAAAAGTGTCCTAAAGTGCAAATGTTTCGAAGTAATTTTAAAGTATATTATGATTACTCGAATCAACTATATCAACTGTTATGTGAGTACACAGACAAAATAGAAAGATTTTCTATTGATGAATGTTTTATGGATATGACAAATTACCTAAGAGGAAGAAAGCCATATGATATTGCATTAGAAATTAATAAAAGGGTAAAAGAAAAATTTGGTTTTACAGTAAATATAGGAATTGCTAGTAACAAATTGTTAGCAAAGATGGCATCTGACTTCGAAAAACCAGATAAAATTCACACATTATATGAAAATGAAATAGAATCTAAAATGTGGGTCCTTCCTGTATCAGAATTATTTATGGTAGGAAAAAAGAGCTTACCAAAATTAGAAAAAATGAGAATTAAAACAATAGGAGACCTAGCAAAAAAAGAGGAAAAAGATTTAATAAAAGCATTTGGAAAATATGGGAAAACGATATGGGAGTATGCTAATGGAATAGACAATTCAGAAGTAATATATGAACAAGAAGACCCAAAATGTATTGGAAATTCAGTAACATTACCATATGATTTCTCAGACATAGAAAAGTTGCAAGAGGTATTATTAAGTATTACAGAGCAAACCACATATAGGCTAAGGAAAAGAGGAATGTATGCAGCAGTAGTAAATGTTCAATTAAAGACAAATGAATTTAAAGTATCGTCTCATCAAAGGAAATTACTTACTGCAACAAATAGTACAAAAGTAATTTATGAAGAGGCAAAAAAATTGCTACAGGAATTATACAAAGGGATACCAATCAGGTTAATTGGTATTCGAGTAGACGGACTAACTCATAAAGAAGAAGTGCAGCTATCTATGTTTGATACAAAATCAAATGAAAAACAAGAAAAACTAGATGCAGTAATAGATAAAATTAAAGATAAATATGGCTATAACACAATTACAAGGGCAGGAAAGATAGACTTAGAAGAAGTGCCAGATAAACTAAAGTAA
>CATKGX010000144.1 GCA_949747775.1 uncultured Clostridia bacterium
AAGCATTGAGCAAGTAAAAGAAAAATTGCTATATCAGGTAAGAGGGCAATTGAAATAGAGAAATGTGGGCAAAGGTTATTTCTAGTGATAACCTTTGTTGCTGTTTTGCTCTAGCTACTTAAAGTGGCATGCAAAAATAATACCATTCCTCTCTTCTTATTTTGTTATTCTAAAGAAGTAGTGATAGGAGAGCCAATAGGAAAGTGGTAAGATAAGATTTAAAGTAAAGGGGAAATAATTTGTGGATGGAATTGTTGTAGTAAATAAACCAAAAGGTTGTACATCACATGATGTTGTAAGTAAAGTAAAAAGAATTTTTAATACCAAAGTAGGACATACTGGCACCTTGGATCCAAATGCTACAGGAGTTTTACCACTTTTAATTGGACAGGGAACAAAGTTATCTTATTACTTAGTAGAGCATGATAAAGAATATACAGTCACTTTGCAATTAGGAATCAAAACGGATACAGCAGATAGTGAAGGAAATATGATTGAAGAAAAGGAAGTACCAATAGAGCTACTATCGAAAAAGAATGTAGAGCAAGTATTCCAATCTTTTGTTGGAAAGCAAAAACAAACTCCTCCTATGTATTCTGCCATTAAAATAAAGGGAAAGAAACTATATGAGTATGCAAGGAAAAGTGAAACGGTGGAAATACCTTCTAGAGAAATTGAAATTTACAAAATGGAATTATCACAAATAAAATTAGAAGAAAAACAAATCATATTCCATGTAAAATGCTCAAAAGGAACATATATTAGAAGTTTGTGTGAAGACATAGCGGAAAAATTAGAAACAGTAGGATATATGAAGGAATTAAACCGAACTATGGTAGGAAATTTTAGAATAGAAGATAGTGTTACCATAGAAGAATTAGAACAAAACAAAAATGACCAAGAATACATACAAAAAAATGTGATAACCATAGAAGATTTTTTTGCCAATAAAAATAAGGATATTAATCTAGATAAGAAGAAATTAAACCTGTTTTTAAATGGTGTGCAATTAACATATTGTTTGAAAGATGGATTATATAGAATTTATAATGGTAGTACATTTATAGGAATTGGATTGGTAAAAAATACTTTATTAAAAAGAGAAATAATAGTTGAAAACTAAAAATAAATGTGATAAGATAAAGATACAAATAAATAAGAAATTAATTTTCCCTGCGTGGTACGTGTAGACTGGAATTTTAGAACCAACATAAGATTAAAGGGAGTCCGCCTTTGAATGTGGCGTGTATGCTTGTATTTATATAAGAAACCCAGAAGCATTCAACAAGACACCCACCTGTGCAAACAGGCTCTTAAAATTTCACTCATCTTGCGGCTAAGGCGGGGTTTTTATGTAGAAAAAGAGGAAAAAATATGGAATTAAAAGAACAAAGAGATTTATTAAATAACATACTAACACAAGACAATATAGAAGATAGTATTCATACAAATATAGATTTTCTAACGCAAGTTATACCAGAGATAAAACCAATGATAGGGTTTGAGCATAAACATCCACATCACCATTTAGACGTATATGGGCATACAGTTGAGGCATTAAAAAATAGTAGTTCAGATTTTACAATAAGATTGGCAGTATTATTACACGATATAGGAAAACCATTTTCATATCAAGAAGGAGAAGTAAGGCATTTTCACGGACATCCAGAAGTATCTGCCCAAATGACACAAGAAATACTAAAAAGGTTAGGATATGATGAAAGCTTTATACATGATGTTTATTATTTAGTCAAAGAACATGATACACCAATCGATACGACTCATTTAGATAATTCAATAGGAATGATAAAAAAGAGATTGCAAATACAATTTGCAGATGCAAAAGCGCATCATCCAGATAAAATTGAAAAAAGATTAATGCTATTAAATGGAATAAAAGAAAAAATTGAAGGGATGGAAAGAATAGAAGATACAGAGCGATGAAAATAAGAGAATTATTAAAACAAGCAGTACAAATATTAGTACAAAATGGAATAGAGGATAGTACTATAAAAGCAAGAACATTAATGCAATATGTGCTAAAAAAAGAAAAAAGTTATCTAATCATAAATAGTGAAGAAGAAATAAAGCATGAAGTAGAAATGCAATATAGCCACCTTGTGCAGGAACTAATACAAGGAAAACCCTTACAATATATAACAAATGTAGCAGAATTTATGGGGCTAAAGTTCTATGTTAACGAAAATGTTTTAATTCCGCAACCAGATACAGAAATATTAGTAGAAGAAGCAATTAAAGAAATAAAGCAAATAAGAAAAACTAAGCCAGAACAAACCATAAGAATATTAGATTTATGTACAGGAAGCGGAGCAATTATCATAGCAATTGCAAAACATTTTGAAATGTTAGCAGATAATAACATACAATATTATGCAATAGATATTAGTACAGAAGCAATAAAGATAGCCGAGAAAAATGCAATATTCAATGAAGTAAAAATAAATTTTATCCTATCAGATATGTTTCAAAATATAAAAGAAGCTGGAAAAGAAAAGTTTGACATGATTGTATCAAACCCGCCATACATCGAAACAGATATCATTAAAAAGTTACCAAAAGAAGTACAAGCAGAGCCACACTTAGCGTTAGATGGAGGAAAAGATGGTTTGAATTTTTATAGAATAATTGCCAAAGAAAGCAAACAATATTTAAAGGTAAAAGGAAAAATTCTAACAGAAATAGGATATAACCAAAAAGATACTGTAACCAATATCTTTCAAAAAGAATACAAGCAAATAGAATGCACCAAAGACCTAGAAAATAACAATAGAATGATGAAATGTCATAGTTAGGGCAGGTCCAAAAGTAGATAAGAGTGGTGTAAAAAGTCCTGTTCCCCAATATGCAAAAGGAGGAAGAAAGAAATGTCTTTTTCAATTGATGTGAAAGAAGAACTAAGCAAATTAAATAATTTAGCGAATAAACAATGTGTGAAATTGGAGTTCGTAGGGTATGGCAAAACATGCAATGTATCAATTGTGGATAATGTACTTAGATTTTCAACAGAAAGTGAATATAACATAAATCGTTTCGCAAAATTATTGAATAATTTGCAAATGAATCATTATCAAATAGAATTACAAGGAAAAAATTATGTTATTATAGTAAAGAACAAAGTGGAATTTGAGAAATTAAAAAAAATTTGTGAAGATGAAGCGGAAATACATATGGAAAATGATATGGAGGAAAAGGCGTTTATAAGAGGATGCTTTTTGGGGAGTGGCTCTATTAATAATCCAGAAAATAAATATCATATAGAAATCATATTTAAGCAAAAAGACCATAGTATTTTTGCTTTAAATGTACTTGAAAAGTATGATATTCACTTTAAATTATTAGAAAAAACGAAATATTATTCTATTTATTCGAAAGATGGAGAGGAAATATCAAAGTTTTTGGCTTTTATTGGGGCAAATCATGCAGTACTAAAATTTGAAGATATACGAGTATACCGAGATATGAGAAATAATGTAAATCGCTTAGTAAATTGCGAAACAGCGAATTTAAGTAAAACAGTAAATGCAGCCGTAAAACAAATTGAAGCCATTAAACAAATTAAGTTAAGTGGAAGATTTGGAAATTTAACAGATAATTTGCAGGAAATGGCAGAGCTTAGGTTAGCGAATCCAGAAGCCTCACTAACGGAATTAGGGAGAATGACAAATCCACCAATTGGAAGGTCTGGTGTGAATCATAGGTTAAAAGCAATTATGAAATTAGCAGAGGAAATACAAGAAAATTAATTTTAGAAAAGGATCAAAAATATGAATACAAAAAATGTAGGAATATATATACACATACCGTTTTGTAAACACAAATGTAGATATTGTGATTTTAAATCTTATTCAGGCAAGGAAGCTTTCATAGAAAACTATATAAAATGGGTAAATCAAGAACTTATCATAGTAGGTGATGGAAATAAGTTAGACTATGAAAATGGATTAGATAAATTGGCAATAATAGATACAATTTATCTAGGAGGGGGAACGCCATCTTATATAGAAAGTCACTATATAGTACAATTATTAGAAACGATTAGGAATCACTATACTTTAATTGAAAAGCCAGAAATAACAATAGAAGTAAATCCTGGCACAGTAACAAAAGAAAAACTGCAAGACTATATAAAAGCAGGAGTAAACAGAATTAGTATAGGACTTCAAAGTAGCAAGGATGTATTATTAAAACAATTAGGCAGAATTCATACATATGAGGAATTTGAGCAGGCTTTTCAAATGGCAAAAGAGGTTGGGTTCAAAAATATAAATGTAGATTTAATGATAGGACTTCCAAAACAAAGTTTAGAAGATGTACAAGATGCATTAGATAAAATAATTGCTTATCAGCCAGAACATATTTCAGTGTATTCTTTAATTGTAGAAGAAGGAACACCATTATATAATGATGTAGAAGAAGGTAAAGTAGAATTACCATCAGAAGAATTAGAAAGATGTATGTATTGGAAGGTAAAGGAGATGCTAGAAAAAAGTGGGTATGCACATTATGAGATTTCTAATTTTGCAAAAGAAGGATATGCTTCAAAACATAATATGAATTGTTGGAATCAAGAAGAATATATTGGAATAGGTGCTGCTGCTCATTCATATACAAACCACGTAAGATTTTCAAATGTAGATACCATTGAACAGTATATCAAAAATTTCGAAGAAGGACATGATGAAGATAATTTAATTTTTCATGAAAAGCAAAATCTGAAAAGTATGATGCAAGAGTATATGATACTATCATTAAGGAAAATTGAAGGAGTGAAAATACAAGAATTTAAGAAGAAATTTTCAGAAAATCCAATTTATTTGTATAGAAAAGAATTAGAAAAGTTGGTAAATGAAGAGTTAATCGAAATAGATGGAGACTATATCAGATTAACTAAAAAAGGACTAGATTTTGCTAATATAGTTTGGGAAGAATTTGTATAAATATAATAAAATAGATGATAGAGTTTTTCTATCATCTATTTTATTATTGAAATATTTTATCTGCTTCTTCTTGACTTAAGTATTCATACTCTACCATATCTGAGATTACCTTTTTTTGACGACTTTTGGTAAGCTCAGGATTAGCAGTAGGAGCATATACGCTAGGAGCGTTTGGAATACCTGCCATCATAGTGCAGTCATATAGTGTCATTTTACTAGGCTCTATATTTAAGTATCCGTTTGCAAGCTTCTTTAATACCATAATATCCATCACCAAAGTAAATGGTGTTAACATATAATTCTAAAATAGTATCTTTAGAATAGTGTTTTTCCAAGTCAATAGCTGCAAATATTTCAGCAATTTTTCGAGTGGCAGCATCAGATTCGGTAATAAAAAATAAATTTTTAGCAACTTGTTGTGTAATTGTACTACCACCTTCGCGAAGTTCAAAATGAGTTAGATTTGTCCAAAATGCACGACAAATAGCGATTGGGTCAATAGCACCATGCTGTTTATATCTGTGGTCTTCTACAGCAATGACAGCGTTAATATAGTTTTTAGGCAAATCTTCTATTTTTACATAGTTTTTACTATTTTGAATTTGTTGAATGGTATCAACTAGGCTTGTTTGAGAAATAACGTCTTCGTACAGTTTTTTACCATTTAAAACAAATATAATTGATACAATGATTACTAAAGCAATTAGTAGAAATATGAGTCTTTTTAAAAATTTCATTTTATATCACCTCTTAAAATTCCATTGTTTTTGCTTGTTATATGCTTACATGAATACCCAGGCGTTCTTTATGAAAGGATACTTCTAAAGCTACTTAAGATAAAGCTATTATATAGTATGTAAATCAGAAAAACCATTGAGATTCACTTAAGAATATATTAATATTCTATTAAGCTTCACTAGTAAGCATTGGACCAATTTGTGTAACATTACCAGCACCAAGTGTTAAAACAATATCATTTGCTTTTACATGTTCTTGCAAATGTTTTACAATGTCATCAAAGTTAGGAAGATAAACAGCAGTCTTGCCAAGAGCAATAATTTTGTCTGCTAAATCTTTAGATGAAATGTTATAAATATTATTTTCTCTTGCGGCGTAAATATCAGTAAGAACAATATGGTCAAAGTTTGTTAGCACGTATGCAAAGTCATCTAGTAAGCTTTTTGTTCTACTATATGTATGTGGTTGAAACACGGCCCAAGATTCGTGATATGTTTTTTGTTTTAAAGCATTGGCAGTAGCCAAAATTTCTGTGGGATGATGTCCATAGTCATCATATACACTTGCTCCATTGAAAGTACCTTTATATTCAAATCTTCTATGGGCACCAGTATATTTATGAAGTGCATTTTTTATATCTTCTTTTCCAATACCATATTCATGACAAACGCAAATACAAGCAAGAGCATTTAATATATTATGCTTTCCAGGAACAGAAAGACTAATTGTTTTATAAAAATTATTATTATAATATACATCAAAAGTAGGAAATCCATTACTATCAAATGCAATATTTCTTGCAACAAAGTTGGCTACTTGATGTTCTATTCCATAAGTAACAACTTTGGCTTTTGTATTTTTTGTAATAGTTCTACAATGTTCATCATCTAGATTAATAACTAATAATCCGTCTTCAGGAAGTAACCTAACATAAGTGCCAAATGACTTTACAATGTTTTCTAAAGTTCCGAAATAATCCAAATGGTCATTATCAATATTCAAAATAATCTCAGTTTTAGGAAATAATTTTAAATAACTTTCAACATATTCACAAGCTTCTATAATAAAATATTCACTATTTCCCACACGGTAATTTCCATCAATCGCATTTAAATAAGCACCAACTTGAATCGAAGGGTCTTTGCAAGCTTCTAAAAAGCAGATAGACAACATAGAAGTTGTTGAAGTTTTTCCATGTGTTCCAGAAACGCAAATTGTATTACGAAAAGCTTTGGTTAGTTTTCCTAAAAAAGCTCCTCTTTCGATAACTGGAATGTTTTGTTGTTTGGCATATGTAAGTTCAATATCGTCTGGGTGAATAGCAGCAGTATATACAACAAGATCTGCTGTTTCTAAGTTTGCTAGGTTATGCCCAATGGTAACTGGAATATGATTTTGAATTAGTTTATCTGTATTTTCAGATTTTATGTGATCAGAGCCAGTAACAGTAAATCCCCAATTTTTTAGGATTTCGGCAATACCGCTCATGCTAACACCACCAATTCCAATCATATGTATATGTTTATATTGTTTTAAATCTTCAATATTTGCCATAGTAATTCTATATAACCTATTAGATAGATTATATACTCCTTTCCTTTGAAATAGTCGTAAAAAGAATTTAAATATCCTAATTCTTTCGCATATTATATACTTTTTACATAAAATATTCAATACTTTTACTAACATTAATAATATATGAAAAGGGAAAGTAAATGTTAAAAAGTAAAGTAAAATATAAAAAATAATTAAATTTGTAAAAACAAGAAGGAAAAAAATATTTTTTGACGAATAATATAATTGTACATAGAAAATACAAAAAATGTACAAATATTTAAAACAGTGGAAAGAGGTGCACAAATGCAAATAACAGATGTACGTTTAAGAAAAGTAAATTCAGAGAACAGAATGAAAGCTGTTGCTTCTGTAACATTCGATAAGGAATTCGTTGTACACGATATTAAAGTTATCGAAAGTCAAGATGGATTATTCATCGCTATGCCAAGCAGAAAAACTCCTAACGGAGAATTCAAGGATATAGCTCATCCAATCAATCCTGAGACAAGAGAAAAAATTCAAAAAGCTATATTAGAAGCTTATGAAGCTCCTGAAACAGAAGAATCAGCAGAATAATAGATGATTAGCCTCAGTAATGGGGCTTTTTTTTGTCAT
>CATKGX010000145.1 GCA_949747775.1 uncultured Clostridia bacterium
AACACAGAACTACCAAAACCCACTAAAATCAACAAAGTTCAACAAAGCAAAAAAATGAGCAAATCAAGTGGTTAGAGGCTCGAAAGCCTTGAAAATAGATAGAAAAATTAAAAAGGAGGAAGAAGAAATGTCAGGACATTCAAAATGGCATAATATTCAGGCTAAAAAAGGCAAAGCAGATGCTGCAAGAGGAAAAATATTTACAAAATTAGGAAGAGAATTATTAATTGCAGTAAAAGCAGGGGGACCTGATCCAGCTGGTAATTCTAAACTAAAAGATGTTATTGCAAAATGTAAAGCAGCTAATATGCCAAATGATACAATTAATAATGCAATTAAAAAGGCAGCAGGAGCAGGGAATAACGAAAATTACGAAGAAATTACATATGAAGGATATGGTACAAATGGTGTTGCAGTTATTGTACAAGCAAGTACAGATAATAAAAATAGAACAGCAGCAGATGTTAGACATGCATTTGACAAAGCAGGTGGAAACCTAGGAACAAGCGGATGTGTATCATATTTATTTTCTAAAAAAGGTGTTATTGTAATTGATAAAACAACAACTAATTTATCAGAAGATGACATGATGATGTTGGCATTAGATAATGGAGCCGAAGATTTTGAAGCAACAGATGAGTGCTATGAAATTAGTACAACACCTGAAGATTTTGGAGCAGTTCGTGAAGCGCTAGAAAATCAAGGACTAGAATTTTTAGAAGCAGAAGTTCAACTAGTTCCATCAACATATGTTGCATTAGACGAAAAAGGTGCAGAAAAAATGCAAAGATTAATTGATAATCTAGAAGATTTAGATGATGTTATGAATGTATACCATAACTGGGAAGAATAAAATAAAAAATAGTTCTAAAATAAAAAAAACAGCATATATATTAATATATATGTTGTTTTTTTATAGGAGAAAAATAGTATGGAAGAGATATTATCTTATTTTCCCATTAAAATAAGAGAAAAATTAATACATCAAAGATTAAATCTATTAGAAGAAATTAGAATACGAAACAATAAAGGAATATTGTTAAAAATAGGACAAGTAGAACAGTACATTAACTACATAACAAACACAGAGGATATTTTAGAAATATTACAAAGAATTTGTGATAATTCTATTTATACATATCAAAACCAAATTTGTAATGGATATATTACCATTAAAGGGGGACATAGAATTGGTATTACAGGAAATGTTGTAATAAAAGAAGGACAAGTTATTAATATTTCTCATATTTATAGTCTTAACTTTAGAATAGCAAGACAAGTTTTAGATTGTAGTAATTCTTCTTTAAAATATATTTTGGATTTACCGAATAATAGTATTCATAATACTATTATTATTTCACCACCAGGGCGAGGGAAAACTACAATATTAAGAGATTTAGTACGAAAGCTAAGTAATGGAATAGAAGAATATGGCTTTAAAGGAGTAAATATAGGGGTGGTAGATGAAAGAGGAGAAATTGCAGCGATGTATAAGGGAGCTCCGCAAAATGATGTAGGTATGCGAACAGATATATTAGATGGGGTGCCTAAGGATTTAGGAATGAGAATGCTAATTCGTTCAATGAATCCTAAAATTATTGTAGCAGACGAAATTGGTACACTTCAGGATGTAGAAGCAATAAAATATGCAGCATGCTCTGGTGTAAAAGGTGTTTTTACAGCACATGGTTTAGGACTACAAGACATTATAAAAAGTCCTATTTTGGGAGAACTTTATCAAAACAATATGATAGAAAGAATATTAACAATTAAGCCAGATAGAAAAATAGAGTTGTTATATGACGAAACACAGAAAAAGGAGGCAATATGATTATTATTAAGTTATTTATATTAAGTTTAGTATTTATTTCGAGCTTGTGGTTGGGTATTCTAGTTTCTAAAAAATATGTGGGTAGAGTAATAGAACTAAGAAATATGAAAAATGCGCTGAATATGTTTGAAACTAAAATAAAGTATACATATGAGACAGTGCCCGAAATATTCGAAGAGATTTCAAGACAAATACCAGAAGAAGTTGGTAAAACATTCAAATTAGCATCAGATAAAATGAAGGAAAAGTCTGCAGGTGAGGCATGGAATGAAAGTATTGACACAATGAATACACATATGAATATAGAAGACAAAACAATTCTAAAAACGCTGGGGAAAATGCTTGGAAAAACTAATGTAGAGGGACAAATTAGTGAAATTAAATTAGTAGACAACTTTTTAGATACACAAATAAAATTAGCACAACAAGACAGAAAGAAAAATGAAAAAATGTATAAAACTTTAGGGGGAATTATTGGACTGGCATTAGTAATTATTTTAATTTAATAGGATTGAAAATATAAAATATAAAAAAATTAAAGAAAGGGTTTTTAGTACATATGGATATTAATTTGTTATTTAAAATTGCTGCTATTGGAATTTTAGTGGCAGTACTTCATCAAGTATTAGTGCGTGCTGGAAGAGAAGACCAGGCTATGATGACAACACTTGCAGGTCTTGTAATAGTACTTACAATGGTAATAAAAGAAATTAGCACATTATTTACTACGGTTAGAACAATATTTGGATTATGAAGAAAGGAATGTTTATGGAAATTGTAAAAATAATTGGTATTGGTTTAATTGCATTAATCATTATTATTATAGTGAAACAGTATAGGCCAGAATTTACAATTTATGTATCGCTTATAGCAGGAGCACTTATATTAATGCTCGTATTTGATAAAATTTCAGAAGTAATTAATTTACTGACAAGCCTATCCAATAAAACAGCAATTAATAATCAGTTTCTAATATTATTAATTAAAATTACAGGAATCGCATTTTTAACTGAATTTGCAGTAAGCATCTGCAAAGATGCAGGAGAAACAGCAATTGCCAGTAAAATGGACATGGGAGGAAAAGTCATTATTATTTCAATGTCAATCCCAATTATTGCAAGCCTCCTAGAAACAGTAATCCAAGTTTTACCATAAGTTGTTGCATAGGGGACAGTGTTTTTAATATGACAAAAGTGACACGAATAGGACAAGTTTAGGAAAAGGCAAAAGGAGAGGTAACAAATGAGAAAAGTTGTTTTAATGATAATTATGATATTTGTGGTATTTGTTTTTTTTCCTCCTGCTAGTTATGCAGTAGAGGAAATTGCAGATACAGGGACAATATTACAATCGCAACAAGATTCATTAGGAATTGCTTCTTTTTTGGAAGAAGCACAGAAGTATACTAGTTCTGTTTATGAGGACATAGATATAAATGAATTATTTACTTCAGCTTTAAAAGGAAAAATAGATAATGAAAAAATGGTAAAAAGTGTAGTAGGACTGCTTGGGAAAGAAGTAGTCAGTTCTATTACAGTATTAGGAAGCATTATTGTTATTATTGTAATTCATAGTATTTTAAAAAGTATTAGTGATGGACTGGAAAACAAAGGAATTTCGCAAATTACATATTATGTACAGTACATTTTAATTGTAACTTTAATTATGACTAATTTTGCGCAAATAATAGACTTGATAAGAAATTCTATTCAAAATTTAGTGGGATTTATGGATTGCTTAATTCCTATTTTGATGACATTAATTTTAACAACAGGAAGTATTGCATCTGCAAGCATGTTGCAACCTATTCTTTTATTTGTAATAACTTTGGTAGGAAACTTTATAAATGGAGTTGTATTACCACTTGTATTGGTAGGAACAGCACTAGGAATTATATCAAAAGTATCAGATAGAGTACAAATAGACAAGCTATCTAAGTTTTTTAAATCTAGTGTTGTGTGGATATTAGGAGTTAGCCTTACTCTATTTGTAGGAATTGTATCTTTAGAAGGCACTCTTAGTTCTAGTGTGGATGGGATTACAGCTAAAACAACAAAAGCGGCAGTCTCTAGCTTTATTCCAGTTGTAGGAAAAATTTTAGGAGATGCAGTAGATACTGTACTTCGGATGCAGCTCGATTTTAAAAAATGCGGTGGGATTGGTTGGCGTTATTATTGTAATAGGAATTTGTGTCCTTCCTATTATAAAGCTTATCATTTTGATGACGATTTATTATTTAGGAGCAGCTATTTGCCAACCAATTGCTGATGACAAGATTACTAAATTATTAGACCAAATGGGAGATACATTTAAAACATTACTTGGAATTTTATGCAGTGTATCAGTTATGTTCATAATAGGAGTTACTCTTGTAATGAATATATCCAATAGTGGACTGATGTATCGTTAGGAGGTAGAAAATGATTGGGTGGCTTAGCAGTTGGGCACAAGCAATTATTATTGCAGTGGTCATTGGCATCATAATTGAAATGATATTACCAGAAGGTAGTAGCAAAAAATATATTAAAGTAGTGGTTGGAGTTTATATACTTTTTACAATTATTTCACCAGTTATTACCAAATTTACAGATAAATCTTTAACGGTATCTGAAACTTTGCAGATAGAAGAATACATAGATACTGTAAAAGAAAAAGAACTTAAGCAAAATTTACTGCAAGAGGAGAATTCAGCAAGCATTCGAGAGATTTATATTGGGAATTTAAAAGCAGATATTCAAAATAAGTTAAAAGGAAAAGGGTATATCGTAACCAATATTATTTTAGATGTAGGAAATGATGATAACTATACATTACGTAAGATTATTTTGAGTATATCAAAAAAAGAAAACCAAGAAGAAGCACAAGACGAAACGAAACAAGAGATAGAAATAATTAATGAGGTTAACATTGGGACATGGCAGCAAGAAGAAAATGATGTAACAAAAGAAAGAAAAAAAGCTAGGATATCGAGTACCGAGCAAAAACAGATAAAAGAATATTTAAGTAGCGTTTATGAAATTAATGAAAAAAATATTGTGATAGAAGATGAAAAGGTTGTAGGTAATCCATAAAACCTAAATATTAATAATTAGGAGGGACGAGATGTTAACAGATAAAGTAAAAGAACTAATTCAAAAAAAAGAAGGAGAACCAAACAAAAAGAAAATTGAAAATTTAGTCGTTTTTTTAATTATTCTAATTATTACAATTATTATGATTAATGTTATATGGAAAGGGGAAGAAAAAGGAGATTCAAAAGAACCTTCGAGTGATAAGAACAAAAGACTAGCGCAAGAGGTACAAAGCATAGAAACAAGTAATAATGATACACAAGATACTATGGTAAACAATTTAGAAAAAATTTTATCAAAAATAAATGGAGTTGGAAAAGTACAAGTGATGCTTACATATTCGCAAACGAGTAAAACGATCCCTTTGTATAATCAAAATTCTTCAGAGAAAAATACAGAAGAAACTGACAAGCAAGGAGGAACAAGAAAGATTAAAGAAACGGATACAAAAACAGAGATTATTTATCAAGAAGAAAATGGGCAAAAGGTACCTATTACCCAAAGTGTGTTAAGTCCAGTAATAGAAGGAGCAATTATAACAGCAGAAGGAGCAGGAAGTGCTACAGTAAAAGCAAATTTGATTCAGGCAGTAGAAGCTGTTACAGGGATTGCTACACATAAAATACAAGTATTTGAGATGAGTAAAGATTAAAAAGGAGGAAGGTAATTATGAAATTTATGAAGGGAAATCAAGTAGTAGTAGCAGTAATTGGCTTGATGTTTATTGTGGCAGGATATTTAAATTTTACGAATGAAGCAAATAATAATCAGATGCTTGAAACAGGTGCTTTAACAGATGCAATAGATATGGCAGAAATAGGAGATGCACAGCTAGTAAGTAGCAAGCCTGCAAATGATAGTAATTTATCAGAAGAAAGTAGTACTACTCCAGAAAGCAAACAAAAAGAAACTACAGCAACAAATGTGCCAGAAAAAAGTAAAAGTGTAGAGGACAAAAAAGAAGAGGCAAAACCAGAAGAAAACAAAACAACAGAAACAGTAGCAACAACTACCAAGGATGAATATTTTACAAAATCAAGATTAGAACGAGATACGATGTATTCACAAATGATAGAAAGTTACCAAAAAATATTAGATAAAACAACTATTAGTGAAAGTCAAAAACAAACAGCACAAAAAGAAATTACAAAGGTAAATGAACAAAAAAATGCGATTATGATAACAGAAAATTTAATTAAGACAAAAGGATTTGAAGACCTAGTAATTTTTATTAATGATAAGAGTGTTAATGTAATTATAAAAGCAAAAGAGCTGAAAACAGAACAAATTGCACAAGTACAAAATATTGTGACAAGAGAGTTAAAAGCAGAAATTAATAATATTCATATTACAAATAAATAAAAGCAAAGAATCCAACATATAAAAATATGTTGGATTTTTGATATTAGTAAAACGATAGGTAAAACATAGAAAAATAAAATACAACATATAATGAATAAAAACATAGAAAAAGGTTTACATAAGAAAAAAGAAAAAATGGTAAAATTTTACGGAAAAATATAGTGAATTTGCCAAAAACTGTTTACAAAAGACGGAGAATGTAATATAATAATGGTCATACGGCGTGAATCCGTAAATGTTAAAGGAGGAAAGTAAAATGAGAGAAACTTTAAAAAATAAAATACTATTATGTTTACTAATTATTGTAATGGCAATTACAATACTACAAGGATTTTCATATGCTCAAAGTGAAAATTTACAAATGATCAAAAAAAGTAAAGAAGAATACATGATATATATATCAAATTTACTAAACGAAGAATTTGAATTTGCATTTTCGAACAATGTAGCAGCACAAAAAGATACACTTGTATTCCAAAAGGCTGCACTAGATAATGCAGAAAATGGAAATTATATTGCATATGTAGATTCTAACACATATACACAATATTTTAAAAATCAAGAAGATACATATTTATGGGTAAAACAAGCAGAAAACTACAAAGTAGAAGCACAAAAAGTAAATCTAAAAAATGCTCTATCAGAAAATGATATAGAGAAACTTAACTTAGTAACAAAAGCAATTAAAGTAGAAGCAGGACAAAAAGAATTACCAGTAAAAGATAAAAATGGTGTTAAAGTTACTAGCAAAATAGGAACAATTATTATTAAAGATGATACAGCAGCAACATATTCATATAAAATTGTAAAAGCTACTGATACAAATTCAAAAGAGTTTATTAGAATAGCAAAAGCAATGAATGATTTAGATAACAACAAAAATATATTTGAGCAATTATCTATTTATGAACAATTTCAAGAAGTATATTCAAAAATAATGCCAAAAACGACAGCAAAAGAATGGACGAAAGTGGAAGACAATACAATTGAACAACCAGAAAATTCTAAAAAAGGTGATCAATACTTAGTATGGCTTAAAAAAGAAGAAGCTGGAAAAGAACCAACAATAGATGTTCAAATAATGGATTGTAATAACGATTATGCACAAAATTACGAAAAACAAGATGTTGTTATAAAACAGACTACCAAACTACCAATTACAGGAGATAACATTATTTTATTTGTAATCGCTGGGGTTATTTTAGCTTTCATTATCGCAATTGTAGTATTAAAAATAAAAAATAAAAAAGATACAAAATAAGATTTATGAAAAATAAAATATACAACATTATTTTAACTGTATTAGGAATTGCATTCGTAATAACAATTGTACTTATTGCAATAAAATATGGCGGAAATCAAATAAAAGAAGAAAAATTACAAGAGGTAGTTAGTGAGGTAAAAACTCAAATAGAAAATATTAAACAAAGTGAGAAATCAGATACTAAAAAAGTTGAAGTAGAATATAACGGATACAATATAGTTGGAATCATAAAAATTCCAACAATTAATATTGAATATCCGATTATTGATAAAACAAGCGACAAAGCAATGGAAGTTGCAATTACAAGATTTTGGGGAAATAACGTAAATGATATTGGAAACCTTACAATGGCTGGACATAATTATCTAGATGGTACAATGTTTGGAAGAACAAAGAAATTAAACATTGGTGATAAAATTGAAATGACAGATTTGACAGGAAAAACAATTGAATATGCAATATTTTCAAAATATGTAATTGATCCAAACGATGTTGAGTGTGTTAAAAGTGTACAAGGAAATACGAGGGAGATTACTTTACTTACTTGTACAAACGGAAGAAGTAATAGACTTGTTATAAAAGCAAGAGAAATAATTTGAAAAAGGGGGCATCAGAATGAAATCAGGACTTAGCTATAAGAGTAAGAGAAATATTATAATTTCAGTAATTATCATAGCTCTATTAGCAATTATTGCAACATCAGCATATTTCTTTATAAAAGGAAATGATGATTCATCAGCTGCATTTACGAATAACAATATGCAAGCTAGTGAAAATAGTAACAATGGACAAACAGAAGGACAAGAAAATAATGGGCAGGGAACACAAACCCCAGCAAGAAACCCAGAAGAAAACCAAGGGCAAAATCCAAACCAAACAGGAGCACAAGTACCAGAAGAAAATAATAATGGAACAACGAATCCAAATACTACAACAACACCAAATACAGGGGCAACAAACAATGGTACAACAGGAACAACAACTACTGTAACAGGTGAAGATGTTCCAAACCAAGAATATGTAACAGAAAGAATAGAACAACAAGAAGTTCTGGTAAGTGAAGACTACATGGTAGAATGGAATAGAATGTCTATAGATGCAGAAACAATGAAAGCAAATATAGCATCAAAAGTTTCAATTATAAGACCAATTATTACAGCTGATAAAACAGCTGATAAAGAAATTGTTGCCATAGGAGAAAAACTAACATATACAATTACTGTAACAAATAGTGGAACAGCAAATGGAACAGCAATTATAAAAGATGAAATTCCAGAAGGAACAAGCTTTGTAGAAGGAAGCATTGTTGTTAATGAAGAAAGTAAAGCTGATTTAACAGCAGAAAACTTAGCAGAGGGAATTTCGGTAGATGTAGAACAAGGGAAACAAGCAATTGTCAAATTTACAGTAGAAGTAACAGAAAAAATAGAGGGAAATGTATCAAACATAGCAGTTGTAAATGATACAGAAAAAGATAAACCAACAAACGAAACAAAAACAGCAGTTATTACTTTTGATAAAGTAGTAGACGAAAAAGAAGTAAAAGTTGGAGATACATTAACATATACAATTACAGCTACCAATAATGGAGAAAAAGACGGAACAGTTACAATAAAGGATACTGCACCAAATGGAACACAGTTTGTATTAGACTCATTAACAATCGATGGTGAAAAAGCAAATTATGAAAATAATGAAGAAGCTTTAAAATCAGGAATTGATATTGAAGTAAAAGCTGGAAAAACAGTAACGGTTGAATTTGAAGTAACAGTAACAGAAAAAGTAACAGGAAATGTTAAAAATATAGCTTACATAAATGACCAA
>CATKGX010000146.1 GCA_949747775.1 uncultured Clostridia bacterium
AATAACGGATTATACTGGTTTATTCCTGTTAGCAGTAAAGTAGAAAAATATAAATCAATATATGATAAAAAACTAGCAAGATATAAAAGGGTAGATACGATAGTATTTGGATACATATATGGAAGGAAAAGTGTATTTCTAATTCAAAATATGTTTCCAGTAACAACAAAGTACATAAAAGAAGAATACATAAAACAAAATAAAGAAGTAACAGTAAATGATGATCTAAAAAAAGAATTAAATACAAAAGCAAATAGAGTGCTAGAGTTAGTAAAAGCAGGAAATAGAAATTTAGTATTTCCAGATATTATTAATATTGAAAAATACTTATTAAAGAAATAAGATGGAGTAAAAAAATGAAAGTATTATTTGCAACAACAAATCCAGCAAAGGTTGGAAAGTATAAAAAAGCATTAGAAGAAAAAGGCATAGAATTAATTACAATAAAAGATTTAAATTTAAAATTAGATATCGAAGAAAATGGAAAAGATGCAATTGAAAATGCATATATAAAAGCAAAAGCATATTATGAAGCAACAGGAATAACAACGATTGGAATGGATAATAATTTATTTATAGAAGAATTACCAGATGAAATACAACCCAAAACTCATGTAAGAAGAGTTAATGGTAAAGAATTAACTGATGATGGAATGATAGAATACTATACTAATCTAGTAAAAGAGTATGGAGGGAAATTAACAGCAAAATGGGTATATGGAATGGTAATTTGTGATAATAACAGAAAAGAAGAATATTCATGGACTAAAGACCATTTTTATTTTGTAGATACGCCATGTGAGAAGAGAAACCAAGGGTATCCATTAGATTCTATTAGCATTGTTCCAGAATTTAATAAATATTTAGTAGAGTTAACAGAGGAAGATAAAAAGCAATATAAAAAGAAAGACAATATTGATAATGTAATAGAATTTATAATAAAAAATGTACAGAAGTAGCGAAGAGGTAACAATATATGAAATTAGAAGACTTAAAATTGAAATATGATAAATTACAAAGAAAATATGGAGCAAAAGAGTTAGACTCTATTTATAATGGAGGATGTACTGAAAATCCTGATATATGTTTTGTTTTTATGAATCCAACTGGAAGAAATATAGCATCATCAAAAGAATGGCAAGGAATAAAATCTCCTTGGATTGGAACTAAGAATATATGGGATTTGTTTTATAAATTGGACTTAATGGATGAAAAAATTTATAAAAGAATAAAAGAAATTAAAGGATCAGAATGGACAGAAGAATTTGCTGAAGAAGTATATAATGATGTAAAAAAGCATAAATATTTTATTACAAATTTAGGAAAGTGTACACAAGTAGATGCAAGGGAACTTCCAAATAGTGTTTATGAAGAATATCTGGATTTGTTAAAAAAAGAAATAGAAATTGTAAATCCAAAGGTAATAGTCTTATTTGGAAATCAAGTTAGTTCTATAGTATTGAATAAAAAGATATCAGTTTCACAATGTAGAAAACAGCTATTTACAGATAAAATAAATTCAAAGGAGTATAAATTTTATTCTGTATATTATCCAGTAGGAAATGGGAGATTTAATATTGATAAATCAATAGAAGATATTAAATATATACAAGAAGATCTAAAACAAAAAATAGGATAAAATGTAGCAATTAAGCATCAAAGGAAATCTTAAGAAGAGGGATGAAATTACAAGAGATAAAGTTATTAGGTAAGAAATTTAGTATTTGTGGATGTAAAATATAATGGGTAAAGGTATTTAAAAAGATGACTTTTTATGTTAAAATTCTATAGAGAATGAAATTTAGGAAGAAGGTCAAAAATGAAAGATTTATTAAAAAGTAATATTTATGACATAGATGAAACAATAATAATAGTAGGAAGTTGTTTAAAAAATATGCAACCAGAAGGATTTGAGAAAATCAAGAAAATATCACAAAACATATATGAGTTGTGTTTAGAAGAAACGCACATAAACATGGCAATAACAAAGATAGGTGGAATGATACGAACAGGGAAAGTTAAAAATATAGTATTTGCAACAGTAGATAAATCTCCACATTGTATACAGGTGCATTATATTCGAAATGAGTTAGAGAAGATGATGAACTTAGAGAATATATGCATAACAAATTATGTTATAGTGGATAATGAATTGATAGAGATAAATGCAGAACTTATATCATTATCGAAGAATTTGAAACAGTTAAAAGCGACTTGGATGGAATAGTTATGAGAAATTTAGAAGATAAACTGAAAAATAGAAAAATTCATTATGAACAATTATTAAAATACGGATTCAAAAAAGAAAAAGAGAAATATATTTATCAAGTAAAAATGCAAAATAATCAATTTGCAATAAAAGTAAGTATCTCAGATAAAGAAAGCTATGCAAAGATGATAGATTTAGAGAATGAAACAGAATTTATTCTTGTAGATTTTGAAACATCGAGTGGACAATTTGTGGGGCAGTTAAAACAAGATTACAGTAAGATAATAGAAGATATTGTGATAAAGTGTACTAGCAAAGAGGTTTTTAAAAGTAAACAGGCAAAGGAAATTATAAATTACATCGAACAAAAATATGGCGATACGTTAGAATTTTTATGGGAAAAATTTGACAATAATGCTATTTGGAGAAATAAGCAAAATAGTAAATGGTATGGTATTTTATTAACAATATCTGAAAGAAAATTAGAGCTTACGTCAGATAAGATAGTGGAAGCAATTGACTTGAGATATCAAAAAGAGAAAATGGAAGATATGTTAGATAATAAAAAGATTTTTCCAGGATATCATATGAATAAAAAAAGTTGGATAACAATAAAATTAGATGGAAGCTTAGAGACAAAAGAGATATTTAATTTGATAGACAATAGCTACCAGCTATCAACAGGAAATAAATGTGGTATGACAGGAGAGAATTTGTGTCAAAAGGTATATGAATATTTAACAATGATACCAAAAGGGAAAGTAGTTACTTATAAGCAAGTTGCAGAGAGTTTAGGAAATAAAGGACTAGCAAGAGCTGTGGGAAATATTCTTCATAAAAATCCAGATGGAAATAAATATCCTTGTTATAAAGTTTTAAATAGCAAAGGGGAACTTGCAGAAGCGTTTGTATTTGGAGGAAAAGAGGTTCAAAAGGAAAGATTGGAGAAAGAACGGAATTAAGGTAATAAAGAACAAGGTAGATTTAAGTTTATACCAGTGGAAAGAAGAATAAAATTTTAAAGATATATTAGAAATATTAAATTATATTTTTGAAAAAAAGAACATCAGAAAGAGGAAGTACAGGGCAATAAGGAAATGGAGTAAAATAAATGTGGAGTCATAATATATTACAAAGTATTCAGATATATTTCTAGAAATTGACATAAAGACCCCAAAAGTGATATAATAATAGCATAAATTTAGTTAGGAGGTTTACTATGCTAGAAAGAATACGGGAGATTTCCCACTTGCTAGGAGTAAATCCAGGATGGATTTGGCTGATGATTGGATTGGTACTATTATTGCTTATTGTAAAGAGCATATATCCATGGAAGCCAGAATGGAAGTCTAAAAAAACGGAAGACAAAAAGGGTAATGTGGTAGTAACGCATTATCATATAGATATATAATCAAAAAAGGCACTTACTGTAAAGTAGGTGCCTTTTTGAATTGAAGATTAAGAAAAGATGTGATACAATATTTTGGAAAAGAATAGATAAGGAAATAAAACAATGGAAAATAACGTAAAACAAATTAGCAAGCCAATTGTAGAATGGTATCAAAAGGAAGATAAGAACTTGCTATGGAA
>CATKGX010000147.1 GCA_949747775.1 uncultured Clostridia bacterium
AATAATATATAATATAACGGACTATATAAATAGTCCGTTATATTTATAAAAATAATTGATAAATTTCATTTTTAGCTACTTTTTTATTTTTTGCAATTTGCTTAATAATTTCTTTTTTCTCTAGTCCTTGTTTTTGATAAAACTCATATTGCTCTTCTACTGATTTATTTTCTATCCCTTCTTCTTCTATCACTATGCTGTTTAAATCTAGCAGAATAATATATTCTCCTTTTGGTTCATTTAATTTTTCTATTAGTTGTGATATATTTCCTCTTAAAAATTGTTCATGCATTTTGGTTAATTCTTTTGCAACTACTGCTTGAATATCTCCAATATTTTCTAAAATGTCTATTAATGTTTTTTGTAGTTTATGTGGAGCTTCATATAATATAACTGTTTTGCTTTCTTTTAGCATTTTTTCAAATGTACTTTTTCTTAGTTTTTTATTAACTGGTAAAAAACCATAAAAAGAAAATTGCTTTGTATTAATTCCTGAGCAAATTAAAGCATTAATAAATGCACATGCGCCAGGTATTGGTATAATGGATATGCCTTGTTTCACTGCCTCTTTTACAATTTCTTCTCCTGGGTCTGAAATGCCAGGAGTTCCAGCGTCTGTTACAATTGCTATGTTTTCACCTTTTAACACTTTTTCTATTAATATTTCTGTCTTTATTTCTTCATTATGTCTATGATAACTTATTAATGGTTTTGAAATATGATAATGATTTAACAATTTTAGTGTATGCCTTGTATCTTCAGCTGCAATTAAGTCTACTTCTTCTAACACTCGAATTGCTCTGAATGTAATATCTTCTAGATTTCCAATTGGTGTTGCTACCAAATATATTTTTCCGCTCATTCCTAGTATATATCCTCTCTTTCACTTTTTTCATATATTTCTAAAATTTCGTCTGTATATTTTCCGTCTTTGTTATATACATATAGTGGTTCTTCTACTTTCAAAAAGGGTTTTGCATTTTTGATTCCTTTAATTAAAATTAAATTTGGTTTTTCATTTACTTTAGGATAAACAAGTCTAATTTGTTTTGGTTCTATTTTTTCTTTTCGCATAATTTCTATAATATCCACTAATCTCTCTGGTCTATGTACCATAAACAAACTTCCCTTATCTTTTAATAAATATTTTGCTGTTTTTATAAAATCGCTTAAATTTGCTGTATACTCATGTCTAGAAATGAGCTTTTTCTTATTTTCATTTATCATTCCTGTGTTTAACTTTTTATATGGGGGATTCGTAATAATACAATCAAAACTTTCCTTTTGCAAATTTATTTTACGAATTAACTGATATGCTTTTTTATGTTTTGATATTCCTTTTATTTTGATCTTCCTTTTACCTTTTTGATGTAAGATTCTTTTTATATTCATATTAACAATTTGAAATCGATTTTCTAAGCCATTTAGTCTTATGCTTCTTTTTGCCATATTTGCTACTTCTTTTTGAATTTCAATTCCAATAATTTGAGATAGTTCTGTTTTTGCACATAATAAAAGTCCAAGAATTCCAGTTCCTGTTCCTAAATCCACTACTCTTGCTCCCTTTTTTACTTCTTTAGCAAAATTCGAAAGTAAAATGCTATCCATTCCAAAACAGAAGCCATCTTTATTTTGAATAATTTTCATATTTTTTATCTCTAGGTTATCTATTCTTTCGCCTTCTTTTAATTTAATTTTCATTTATTTTTTCCTTTAACAAATTCTTCTTTTTTACATATTATATATTAGATTTATAAAATTTACAAATGTAATAGAAAGGTTTTATATGGGCACTGAAAAAAATCAACAACTAACAGAAAAAAAAGAAATAAAAAAAGGAAATAAAATAGATTTTATCCAAAAAAAAGATAATACCATTCATTCCCTTTTTGAAGTAGAACACTTTTTGTGTGATTTAAAAAAAGTGCTAAATACAATTAAACTTTATAAAATATTAAGATAGTCTATTTGTCCAATTTAACAAAGGCATCATTAAACTTTATTTTGCCATCCTTAAATTCTTTGTCTGCTTCTCCTTCAATTAATATCTTTATTCCATTTACTTCTGTAAGTCCTGTCATCGTATTTACAATTGCATAAATTGTGTTACTTTCTGCTTGTTCTCCACCTTGATGATTTTCAATAAATTCTTTTGATAAATCTATATACAAAATATCTTTTTTCAATTCGATTTTTTGTATTACTGTTCCTTCTGGAATAACCTTTTCTAATTTATCATTTTTAGGACCATCTATCAAAAATTGCATTAATGTTTTGTATGGTTCATTTAATAATAATTTAACATCAATTAGTCTTCCTTCTGGAACTAACTCTTTCGTACTTTTATTTTGAAAATACAAAGATACAATCGTTTGTCTTAGCTGTTCATCTGATATTTCTTCTTGTGGCTGATAACTATCTGTCTCTTCCTTTGACTTATTTCCCGACTTAAAATATAGTATTCCTCCTATCACCAATATCAAAATAAGAACTAGTATTATGATTACTTTTTTATTCATATTAATTCCCCCTTCTGTTTTTTCGCTTTTTAAAGCTTGTTTATTAATTTATTATCATACTTATGTTAGACAAGTCATTTTTAGAACTATTACTTTTATCTCCAATTTTGTTTCCATTCTTCTGCCATTTATCCACACTTTTCACATAATTTTCATTTGACAAATCCCTTATTTCCGTATAAAATAGAGTTGATTTATTCTGTTGATTTCGTAAAATGAATCAATGAAATTAAAATAGAAAATTAATATGTTTTATACATACATTATAAGGAGTTTTTATTATGAGTAATTTATTACATGTAGGACTAGACGTTGGTTCTACTACCGTAAAAATTGTTGTTATGAACGAAAACTTAGAAACAATACATAGTGATTACCAAAGGCACTTTTCAGATACAAAAAATACAATATGCAATGTTTTAGAAAATCTAGCAACTATGTATCCGAATAGCACTTTTACAATTGCCTTAACTGGTTCTGGCGCTATGTCTGCTTCTAATTTTCTAAATTTACCATTTATTCAAGAAGTAGTTTCTTGTAAAAGATCAGTAGAAAAATATATTCCTCAAACTGATGTTGTTATTGAACTTGGTGGTGAAGATGCTAAAATTATTTATTTTGATAAATCTATAGAACAACGTATGAATGGTACTTGCGCAGGTGGTACTGGAGCTTTTATTGATCAAATGGCTTCACTTTTACATACTGACCCTACTGGTCTTAACGAACTTGCCCAAAAGCATAAAATGATTTATCCAATTGCATCTCGTTGTGGCGTTTTTGCCAAAACTGATATACAACCTTTATTAAATGAAGGCGCTGCTAAAGAAGACATTGCAGCTTCTATATTTCAAGCTGTTGTTAACCAAACAATTAGTGGCTTAGCTTGTGGAAGACCAATTAGAGGTAAAGTAGCCTTTTTAGGTGGTCCTTTAAGTTATCTTTCAGAATTAAGAAATAGATTTATTGATACTTTACATCTAACAGACGAGAGTATCATTATTCCGAAAGAAGCCCATCTACTTGTAGCCAAAGGCGCTGCTTTAGACTCTATTGATAGCAACCCTATTACAGTAGAAAAATTAAAAAGTAAAATAGAAGTATTAAAAATTTCACACGACGATACTTCTAACCCATTAGCACCATTATTTTCAATTGATGCAGAATATGATGAATTTAAACAAAGACACGATAAAGATACGGTTCCAAAAGCAGATTTAAAAACTTACAAAGGAGATGCCTTTGTTGGAATAGATGCAGGTTCTACCACAACAAAGTTAGTGTTAATTGACCGTGAGGGAAAACTTTTATATTCTTTATATAGAAGTAATGAAGGAAATCCTCTTCAAAGTGTTATTAAGATGCTAAAAGATTTATACAGTCAACTAAATGATGATATTGTTCTTCGATATAGTGGTGTTACAGGATATGGTGAAAAATTAATCCAAACCGCCTTAAATGTAGACTTAAACGAAATTGAAACAATTGCACATTATACTGCTGCTAAAAAGTTCATGCCAAAAGTTACTAGTATTGTTGATATTGGCGGTCAAGATATGAAATATATTAAGATGAAAAATGGTGCTATTGACAATATCATGTTAAATGAGGCTTGTTCTTCTGGATGTGGCTCATTTATTGAGACATTTGCCAAAAGTCTCAATATTTCAATTGAAGAATTTGTAAAGGCGGCAATTGAATCAAGAAGACCTGTCGACTTAGGTTCTAGATGTACTGTTTTTATGAACTCTAAAATTAAACAAGCTCAAAAAGAAGGCTATTGCGTTGGAGACATCTCTGCTGGACTTTCATACTCTGTTATTAAAAACGCAATTCAAAAAGTTATGAAGGTAAGAGATGTAAAAAAACTCGGCGCTCATATTGTAGTACAAGGAGGTACTTTTTATAATGATGCTGTTTTAAGAGCTTTTGAATTAATTGTTGGAAGAAACGTTGTAAGACCTGATATTGCTGGACTTATGGGTGCTTATGGTGTAGCACTTTTAGCCAAAGAACAATTTGAAGCAAACATGGATATGGAATATATCTCTACACTCTCTAAAATAGATGACTTAGATAAACTAGAAATTGACATCTCTCACGTTCGTTGCAATAAATGCGAAAATCATTGTTTACTTACTGTTAACAAATTTAGTAATGGAACAAGATACATCTCTGGTAACCGTTGTGAAAAAGGTGCTGGAATTGTGGGAGAAAAGACTCAATTACCTAACTTAGTAAAATATAAATATGATAGAATTTTTGGTTACACACCTTTAGATGAAAAAGACGCTCCTAGAGGAACAATTGGCATTCCTAGAGTCTTAAATATGTATGAAGATTATCCTTTTTGGTTTACTTTTTTAACAAATCTAGGCTTTAGAGTAATTCTTTCAGAAAAAAGTAATCGAAAAACATATGAAAAAGGAATGGAATCAATGCCATCTGAATCAGTATGTTTCCCTGCAAAACTTTCTCATGGACATATCATAGGATTAATTCAACAAGGTATACATACTATCTTCTATCCATGTATGCCATATTCTAGAAAAGAATATGAGAAAGCAGACAATCACTATAATTGTCCAATTGTAATTTCTTATTCAGAAGTATTAAAAAATAATGTAGAGGAATTAAATAATAAGGATATCAAATTTTTAAATCCTTTCCTACCTTTTGATATTAAAAACTTAGTAAAATCAATTATGGAATTGCCTGAATTTGCTGAATACAACTTTACAAAAAAAGAATTAATAAATGCAGCAAATAAAGCAGAAGAAGAGTATCAAAAATGTAGAAATGATATTCATCAAAAAGGTCTTGAAACAGTTGAATATATTGAAAAAAATAATTTAAAAGGAATCGTTTTAGCCGGAAGGCCTTATCATGTGGATCCTGAAGTAAACCATGGTATTGATACATTAATTACAAGTTTGGGGCTATGCGTTCTTACAGAAGATAGTATTGCTAATTTGTCTGAAGCAAAGCGTCCTTTAAGAGTTGTTGATCAATGGATGTTCCATGCTAGATTATATGCTGCTGCTGACTATGTAGGAAAGCATGATAACTTGGAACTAGTACAATTAAACTCTTTTGGATGTGGAGTTGACGCTGTCACAACAGATCAAGTTGAAGAAATTTTAACTAGCTTTGGAAAAATGTATACATTAATTAAAATAGATGAAATTAATAATCTTGGCGCTGTTAGAATTCGTATTCGCTCATTATTAGCTAGTATGAACAAGCGCTTAGCAAATAAAGAATTACAAAAAGGTGAGGGGCACTATGAACAACATAAAAAAATCTTTACCAAAGATATGAAAGATGATTATACTATTTTAATTCCTCAAATGGCTCCAATACATTTTGAGTTACTTGAATCAGCAGTACGTTCTTCTGGATATAAAGTAGAACTATTAAGAGAATGCACTGATCATACTGTTGAAACAGGACTAAAATATGTAAATAATGATGCTTGTTATCCTTCTATACTAGTCACTGGCCAAATGATAGAAGCATTGGAATCTGGAAAATATGATTTAGATAAAACTGCACTTATTATGTCACAAACAGGTGGTGGCTGTAGAGCTACAAACTATATCGGTTTTATTCGTAAAGCATTAAAAGATGCCGGCTTTGAAAATATTCCAGTTATCTCATTTAATGTTGTTGGTATGGAAAAAATGCCTGGTTTTAAAATCACTCTACCTTTAATTGAAAGATTATTAAAAATGGTAGTTTATGCAGATTTATTGCAAAAAATGCTTACTAAAAATAGAGCCTATGAAATAAATAAGGGTGAATCACAAGCATTATTTGACAAATGGATGAATACTTGTAAAAAACTTTTAGAAAAATCAACAATGAAAGAATTTAAACAAAGCATTTATGATATCGTGGATGATTTCGAAAAAATTCAATTAGATACTTCCATCCTAAAACCTAAGGTAGGTATTGTAGGAGAAGTTCTTATAAAATATCATCCTTTCGGAAATAACTTCGTTGCTAATAAATTAGAAGAAGAAGGTGCCGAGGTAGTTCTTCCTGATTTTATGGGATTCATTAAATTTATTGCAACACACAAAGTAACCTTTAATCAATTAATAAAAACAGATAAATTAAAAGCTAAGCTATTTAAAACAGCTATTAAGTTAATTGATATTTTAGAAAAAGATGAAAGAATTGCTTTATCAAATTCTAAAAAAGGATATTTACCACCTTGTAATATATGGGAATTAGAAGAAAAGGTTAAAAGTATATTATCTATTGGAAATCAAACAGGTGAAGGTTGGTTTTTAACAGCAGAAATGATTGAATATATCGAAAATGATATTCCAAATATTGTTTGTGTACAACCATTTGCTTGTCTTCCAAATCACGTTGTTGGTAAAGGTGTTATAAAAACGATTAGAAACGAATTTCCAGAAGCAAATATATCTCCAATCGATTATGACCCAGGTGCAAGTGAGGCAAACCAAACAAATAGAATTAAACTTTTAATGACAGTTGCAAAAGATAACTTAAAAAGATAAGAAAACGAAAAAAAATCT
>CATKGX010000148.1 GCA_949747775.1 uncultured Clostridia bacterium
CCTAACTCTCCTATTTGATAGCGAATATCGTTTGTTTCAAATATATTTCTAACTTCTGCTACAAATTCTGCGTTCGCATCAGATGCACCAGATTTTCCTCTTGCTCCTGTATATTTATTTAGTCCGATTCCTCTTCCTAAATATGATGCATTATTTTTTTCTGATACGTGTGCATATATTGGATCTACTCCTGCATCAACATCTGCTGATAGCATTTTTGATTGGCAAAATACTTTGTCTAGTAAGTTTGGTTTATTAATTCCTAGCTTGTTTAAAATCTCTGCCATGAATGTATCAAATACGTGTGATTCCATTCCAGTATTTCCCATACTTCCAATTTCTTCTTTGTCTGAAATAATGCACACTGCTGTTTTTCTTGGTGTTTGTTTCATATCTACTAATGCTGTTAATTCTGCATATACACAGATTTTGTCATCTTGCCCATATCCTGCTATCATACTTTCGTCAAATCCCATACTTCTACATTTCATAGCTGGCACTAATTCTAGCTCTGAACTTAAAAAGTCTACTTCTGTAATACCATATTTTTGATTTAAAATATTTAAAATATTTAGTTTTACTCTTTCTGCCACTTGTGCTGGATATGGTATACTTCCAATTAATAAATTTAGGTCTTCTCCTGAAATACCCTCTTTTAATTTTTTCTCCATTTGGTCTTGTGCTAAGTGTGGTAACAAGTCTGTAATTGTAAAAATAGGGTCATTGTCGTCTTCTCCTATATTTACTGTTACTTTTTCTCCATTTGCTTTTACAATTACTCCATGTATACTAAGTGGAATTGTTGTCCACTGATATTTTTTAATTCCTCCATAGTAATGTGTTTTAAAATAGGCAAATTCTCCATCTTCATATAAAGGATTTGGTTTTAAGTCTAGTCTTGGAGAGTCTGCATGTGCTCCTATAATATTAACACCATTTTCAATATTTTCTTCTCCTATGATTGCTAAATACATACTTTTTTCTCTATTGATATAGTATACCTTATCTCCTGGTTTTAGTGTTTCATATTCTTTTATATCTTTAAATCCGTTGCTGTCTGCTATTTTTTTACTACTTGTTATGATTTCTCTTTCTGTTTTTGATGCATTCATAAAATTGATATATCCCTTTGCATATTCAAAAATGGTATTTCTTTGCTCTTCGTTTTTACTATTCCACCCATTTTCCTTCTTGTTAAATAATTTTTCTTTTAAAATTTCACCTTCGTTTTTTTCCATATTTTTGCTTTCTCCCTTCTGTTTTTCTTGATTATATCACTTTATTCTTTTTTTTCAATATGTAATTTTATTATATCCATTTTTTACTTTTTTATTATAAAACTGCGCCTAACACTAAAATTCCAATATTGTCTGTATATATTTTATCAAATTGTGAAATTGGCAAAGGATTTTCTCCCCATCCTGCTTCTATTGTGTATCCTGGTCTATTATACTCTGAAATAAACCAGTCTTTAAATCCTGCATAGGCTGATTCTGGTGGAGTAATGTCTAATGTGTATCCACTAGAATCGGCAAATCTTGTTCCTATATATTCAGATTCTGGTGGTAAAAAATTGCCATATTTCCAATATATGACTTCTCCTTGTGTATGATATGCTAAAATTAGTCTAAAATTATGCATTAATGTAAAACTATATATTGCTAATGCTTCTGGTTCTGTTAATGGTCCTTCTCCTACGTAGTCCCTTGGTCCTGGTTTATTATATCCTTGTGCAAATTTTATTTCTCTTGCTCGGTACCATCTTGCTGGGAATTGTAGGTTTAAATCCACACCTGTGGTATTAAAAATATACCAACCACAAAATAAAATGAATAAAATGCAGTAATCATCTATATTACAGAGTATTTCGAATTAGCTGAAATATTCTGTATTTTTTATTGGATTTTTACTGCTAGAATTGGAGTGGTATATGAAAGAAAAAGAAGAGAATGTTGGGTATTATTCAGTAATTCCAGCAACAATTTTATATAATAAAGAACTAAAAGCAAATGAAAAATTACTATATGCAATTATAACATCACTTGCTTGTAAAGAAGGATACTGTTTTGCAAC
>CATKGX010000149.1 GCA_949747775.1 uncultured Clostridia bacterium
ATCACGGATAACACGAACTCCTGCATTTCTTTCGATTTTTCCATCTAATACATAACATCCTGCAATTGTACCAACATTTGAAACTTTGAAAGTTTGTCTAATTTCTGCATTTCCAATTACTTTTTCTTCAAATACAGGATCTAACATTCCCTTCATTGCAGCTTCTACATCTTCAATTGCTTGATAAATAACTGAATATTGCTTAATTTCTACTGCTTCTTTTTCAGCCATATCTTTTGCTGATATATTTGGTCTTACATCAAATGCAATAATAATAGCTTTTGCAGCTTTTGCAAGTTGTACGTCAGACTCGTTAACAGCACCAACACCAGAGTGAATTACTTTTACTCTTACTTCTTCATTTGATATTTTTTCTAGTGATTGCTTTAACGCTTCTGCAGTTCCTTGAACATCTGCTTTTACAATTAATCCTAGTTGTTTTAAGTTCTCTGTTTCCATTTTTTCAAATAAGTTACTTAATGTTACTTGGTTATTCGCAGCTACTCTTTGCTCTCTTTCTTGACGTTTACGTCTTTCTACTAAATGTTTTGCCATTTTTTCATTTTTAACTTCGTAGAAAATGTCTCCTGCTTCTGGCACATTGGTTAATCCCATAATTTCTACTGGAGTTGAAGGACCTGCTTTTTTAATTTTTTGTCCTTTATCATTTTTCATAGCTCTTATTCTACCAATAGAAGTTCCTACAACAATTGTATCTCCTTCATCAAGAGTTCCTCTTTGTACAAGCATTGATGCAATTGGTCCTTTGGCTTTATCTAGTCTTGCTTCTATAACAGCTCCTTTGGCTTGTTTATTTGGATTTGCCTTTAATTCTTTCATATCTGCAACTAGTAGTACCATTTCTAATAGGTTTTCAATATTAATTTTTTGTTTTGCTGAAATTGGAACAAAGATTGTATCTCCACCCCATTCTTCTGGTACAAGTTCATATTCCATTAGCTCTTGCTTAATTTTTTCAATATTTGCACCTGGTAAGTCAATTTTGTTAACTGCAACAATAATTGGAATTTCTGCTGCTTTTGCATGGTTAATTGCTTCTATTGTTTGTGGCATAACACCATCATCTGCTGCTACAACAAGAATCGCTATATCTGTAATTTGCGCTCCTCTTGCTCTCATACTTGTAAATGCTTCATGTCCTGGTGTGTCCAAGAATGTAATATCTCTTCCATTAATATTTACTTGGTATGCACCAATATGTTGTGTAATTCCTCCTGCTTCTCCGCCAATTACATTTGTACTTCTAATTGCATCTAGTAAAGATGTTTTACCATGGTCAACGTGTCCCATAACAACAACAACTGGAGGTCTTGCTACTAATTCTTCTGCTGTGTCTTCTGTTTCATCAAATAAGATGTCTTCTTCTTTTACTTCTTCTTTTTTGGTTGCTGTAATTCCAAATTCACTCGCTACTAGGTATGCTGTATCAAAGTCAATTGAATTATTAATTGTAGCCATAATTCCATAGTTAAATAACTTTTTAATAACTTCTGCTGTTGTTTTCTTCATTTCTGCTGCTAAATCTTTTACTGTCACATTGGCTGGGATTGTAATTTCTTTTAATTCGAAGATTTTTTGTTTATTTCTTTCTTCATCATTTTTTTGCATCTTCTTTTTGTTCTTCTTGCCTCTTGCTGTTGTTAAATCGTAGTATTCAAGCATTCCTCCATCTTGTTCATTAAACATATTAGACAATCTATCTACTTGTTTTAAATCTTTTAATTTTCCACCATCTATTTCTTCAAATCTACCAGATTTTCTTGTTTTACTATTTTTCTTATTGGCTTTATTGTCGTCAAATTTGCTATTGGCTTTTTGTTTTTCTATTACCTTGCTTGAATAGTCTCTTTGCAATTCTTTTTCTACAATTTCAGTTGTCATTATATTTTTAATATTCTTATCAATTCCTTTATCATCTAAAGGTCTATTTCTGTTAAAGCCACCTCTACCATCTCTATTATTTTGGTTATATCTATCATTATTTCTATAATTGTTATTATTGTTATAATTATTGCCATTGTAGTTATTATTTCTATTATCTCCATTTTGTCCATTTCTATAACCATTATTTCGATTAAAGTTATTTCTGTTGTCCCCATTTTGATTTCTATAACCATTATTTCGATTATCACGATATTGATTATTGTAGTTGTTTCCTCTATTATCTTTACCATCTCTACCATTTTGGTTATATCTATCGTTATTTCTATAATTGTTATTATTTCTTTCTTGATAGTGATTTCTTTCTTTTCCAGCGGTAAAGTTATTTTCTTTTTGAACTCTTGGTTGACTTACTTCTTCTATTATTTTTTTTGGTTCTTCTTTTTGAATTGGCATCTCTTCTTTTTTTACATCCTCTACTGTCTTTATTTCTTCTCTTTGCTCTGCTTTTTCTATTGTTTCTACTGGTTTTACTATTTCAGGCTTTTGAGCCGCCTTTTTTTCTTCTTTTGGCTTAATTCCAAATAGCTCATTTACAGTCATTGGTTTTGCTTGTTTATTTCTATATACAATATTGTAGTCTTTATTATTGTTTCTTTCAACAAACCCAACACCTTTTCTATGCTCTTCTGTCTTTTTTTGCTTTGACTCATTATTTATTTCTTCTTCTGAAATAATAACTTCTCTTCTAATAATAACAGGAGTTGCATCCTTCTTTGCTTCTTTTGGTTCTTTTTGCTTAGTTTGTTTTGCTACCTTCTCCTCTTTGCTATTTCCAAAGCTTTCTTTAATTTGGTTTGCTTGCCCTTCGTCTATTGAACTTAAATGACTTGTCACAGCAATTCCTAATTCCTGTGCTCTTTCTATTATTTTCTTACTGGCTAAGCCTATCTCTTTTGCTATTTCATGTATTTTTATCTTACCCAATAACTTCACCCCCATTTATTATTTTTAATATCTCTTTTGAAAAGTTTATATCTGTAATTCCCACAACAGCCTTATTATTTTTTCCGATTGCTGTACTTATTTCTTCTACTGTTAAAGCCTCACATATTGGTATTTTATATTTTTCACAACTTTTTCTAAAATTCAATTTCATTCTTTCGGAAGCATCTACTCCCACTAGAATTAACTTTACTCTTCTTTTTTCTATTGCACTTTGACAACTTTCCGTTCCAAATACAGTTTTTCCTGCTCTGGTAGAAAGCCCCAATAGCCCACATAATTTATTATTTGTCAATCATTACACCTCTTAAGTCATTATAAATTTCTTCACTTATTTTTGTTTCAAATGTTCTTTCTAGTCTTTTTGATTTTATTGCTTTTTCTAAACACTGTATATTATCACATAAGTATGCCCCTCGCCCTGCTGCTTTCCCTGTTTTGTCAATACGAATGTTGCCTTCTTTGTTTTTTACAACTCTAATTAGTTCTGTTTTGTCCTTTTTTGCATTGCATCCGTATACAGGTTCTTTGTGGTAAACTTTTCAAAACTTCACTCCCTTTTCTTATTGTATTCAGGCTTGTTTTATATTATTATTCGCCATCTTCTATTTCTTCTTCCTCTTCAGCTTTTGCTGCAAGCATTTCTCTAAATTGAGATTCGCTTTTAATATCAATTTTCCAATTTGTTAATCTTGCAGCTAATCTTGCATTTTGACCACTTTTACCAATTGCTAAAGATAATTGGTCATCTTGTACAATCACTTGTGCAAATTTCTCTTCTTCTTTGATGTCTACTGCCATAACTTGTGCTGGAAGTAGTGCTGCTGAAATGAAAATTGCTGGGTCTTCTGACCATTCTATGACGTCTATTTTTTCTCCATTCAATTCGTTTATAATATTTTGAATACGGATTCCTTTTTGTCCTACACAAGAACCAACTGGATCAATATTTTCGTTAGGAGAATATACTGCGACTTTACTTCTATTGCCAGCATCTCTTGAAACACTTTTTATTTCAATAACACCTTCATAAATTTCTGGAATTTCAAGTTCAAATAACTTTCTTACAAAATCTGCATGTGCTCTTGATACAATAACTTGTGGTGCTCCTTTTACACCTCTTTCAACATCTAACACATATGCTCTTATTTTATCATTTACTTTATAATGCTCTGTTGGAATTTGTTCTTTTACTGGCATAACACCTTCTAGTTTTCCTAAGTCTAAAACAACAACTCCTCCATCTGCTTTTTGCACAATTCCTGAAACAATTTCACCTTTTCTTTCATTAAATTCGTCAAACAAGAAATTTCTTGAGGCTTCTCTTATTTTTTGAATAATAACTTGTTTTGCTGTTCCAGCTGCAATTCTACCAAAGTTTTTTGGTACAATTTCGATAGATGCGATGTCTCCTATTTGTAATTTACTATCTATTTTTCTTGCATCTTCTAATAAAATTTGTAGTCTTGTATCTTCTATATCTTCTGGTTTTTCTACAACTGTTTTTTCTGCATATACATGAACTTCACCAGTCTCTTTATCCATTGTTACTTTTACATTCTCGATAGAATCAAAATTTCTTTTATATGCTGTTACTAGTGCTGTTTCTATTGATTCTAATAAATAGTCTTTGTTAATTCCTTTCTCTTTTTCTAGTTCCTCCATTGCTAAAATTAGTTCTGTACTATCTATTGCTGGTCCATTTTTCTTTTCTACTTTCTTCTTCATTTTTCCAAATTCCTCCTTTATATATTATCCCAATCAAATACAGTTTTTATTAGTGATATATCTTTTCTATTTAATGTTATTTCTTCGTCTTCTGAAATGGTAAGTAATATTTCTTCATTGTTAAAACTTTTTAATATTCCCACAAATTCCTTTTGTTTGTTTACTGGTTTGAATAGTCTTATTTCTACTTCATTTCCTATATTATCTGTTAAATGTTTATCTTTTCTAAGTACCTTTTCTATTCCAGTTGAAGAAACCTCTAAAAAGTATTGTTCTTTTATATAGTCAGCTGTGTCTAAAATGTCATTTATACCATCATTTACTTTTTCGCAATCATTTAAGTCTATTGTTCCAGCTTGCTTTTCTATCAATACTCGCAGAAAATAGTTTTGTCCTTCTTTTACATATTGTACATCATATAGGCTATATCCTAAGTCTTCAACTTTGCTCTTGATAAGAGTTTCCACTCTTTCTTCTATACTTGCCATAAGTCGTCACTCCTTATTTATTTGCTTATTTACGTATAGAAGAGTGGAATTTGCTCCCACTCTTCTACTAAATTATTATGCTATCTATTATTATACTGCATATTTTTTCCAATTGCAAGGGTTTTTGGACATTTTTTCATTGTTTGCTCTTCTACAATAGTCCAAAGGGCATTAAAAGTTCCCTTGCCACCACCAATATTTGCTTCTGACTACTCTTCTAAGTCAAATAAGCTTAGTGGATTGATATATTCATCTTCTATTCTAACGCCTAGATGTAAGTGTGGACCTGTGGTTGCTCCATTGGTGGGTCTTCCATATTCATCTGTATATGGATTACCTTTTACGCCATACACATTTAACGGACCTACTTTTCCGTATAACCTCTCCTTTTTCTACAGTATCGCCTTCTTTTACAATATATTCGGGCGATACATGACAATATGTTACTTTCATATTTCCATTAGTTAAAGTAATTGTATAGCCGCCTCCTCCTAAAAAACCTGTATAAGTGATTTTTCCTGGCATAATCGCAATAAATTTTGCACCTTGTGGTGCTCCAATATCTACCCCCTTATGGTAAGACGATGCCCCTGCTGTAGGAGAACTTCTTTTCCCAAAATATGAATTAATAGATGTATAGCCTGGTGTAGGCCATACATATTTTCCATTACCAATTTGAATGAAATAACCATTTTCTAAATTTTTATTAAATTCTTTTCCGTAAAAAACTGGCAAAAATAAGCAACATATACTAATTGTTATGAACATTATTATCAAAATTAATTGCCTAAAAGGCATAAAAAAACTATTAGACATATATTCTCCTTATCTAATAGCCCCCGAAATATTTGATTTACATTAATCTTTTTTAAAAGCAAAAAATTTGCTAACAAAGAAATTAAGAATGATAATTACCACAGAGATAATTCCCTTACTTATCATTGGTGGTATTGGTGCATATTTAAATAGAAATGCACATCCGCCCCATTCAATAGCCATTGTTAGTAATCTGCCTAAAATAAATCTGCAAAACTCTACTACATTTTCTCCAAATCCTTCTGTTTCTGAATGAAATACCCAAATTTTATTTGTAATATAAGCAAATAAAACTGCCGCTATAATTGCAATTAAATTTGCTGTATTTTCTTCTACATTCATCTTAGAATTTAGTACCCAAAAAGTTCCCCAGTTAACAGCAGTTGTTAAAACTCCAAATACTATATATGATATTGTTTCTCTTGTACACACTTTTTTTATTAGCTCTTTTATCTTTTCCATTTCGCACTCACTCATTTGTTACTTTATATTTTTCAAATGTTCCTTTTTATTTTATTTCCATTTTAATAAAAAAGCTTACAACTTTTGTAGTTGTAAGTTTTGTTTGGCAGGGGTAGAAGGACTCGAACCCTCACAGGCGGTTTTGGAGACCGATGTGCTACCATTGACACTATACCCCTATTTGAAACTACTATATTATATTAGCATACTATTCCAAAATGTGCAAGCAAAATTTTAAAATAAATTCTTTTACCAATTCTTTTCGTTCTCACTCTTTCTCCCAAAAAAACTCCCCTTTTTGGGGAGAAAAGTGATTATAACATATTTTCCTGTTTTTTTTTATAAATTTTATACTAACTCTACATCTATAAACCTAATTGCCCTATCTCGTGATTTTAAATGAGATTTCACTTTCTTTTCAATAGCCAGATATTCTTTTATTGTTAAATTTTCATCTGCTCTTACCTGCAAAAACACACTATAATAGTTTGACATTTTTATTACTTTAACCTTTTTAAATTGTAAGTTTTCAAATGCTTTTAATTTATTAATGATTTCTTCTTTTAGCTCATCATTTTCTTCATCGTTTGTAAGGATTCCCCTTATATTAGATATTACCATTTTTATTGCTGTATAAAATACATATATTGCCATACCAAGACTGCCAACTTTATCAATACTAATATAACTTGGTATATACTTTTCAAAAAATGCAAATATTATTACTGCTAATACTACACATGTTGATATAAAGTCAGCCTTTGATTCTTTAGCCGCTTCTACCATTAATTCATTTTTAAGTTTTTTCCCATAATATTGTAATAAATTTACTACTATTCCTTTTAAAATCAAAACTATTAAAATTATGATAACTAAAGTTAAATTAGGCACAAATTTCCCATCAAAGAAAAAGAATTGATACAGTATAAATATTCCAATTAAAAATAACAAAAACCCTGTAAAAAGGTTAGCAAGATAATATACTTGCCCATATCCAAATGGATAGGTCTTATTGGCTCTTCTTTTTCCTATTTTATTGGCTAGTAAACTAGTAATATCTGTAACAAAATCTATAAATGATTGAATTGAGTCAGCAATTAATGTAGAAAATGAAAATGCTATTCCTGAAATTAATTTTAAAATAGCTACAATTAAATTAAATATTGTTGTAATGACAATTACCTTATTTTCCTTCATTTCTTATTTATCCTTTCACAAAAATAAATCTATTCTTTTATATACACAACAAATTTTTATCTTCGAGTGTTATTATATATTAAACATTATATATTTTCAACTTTTTATTCTGCTCTTTTCTTTTTCTATTTTTCTTTAAACAGATAAATCACTTTATCCTGCGAATCACTATCATTTATTATTGTTTCTATACAGAAAAAATAGGAATTCTATTTCAAATTCCTATTTCAAAACTAATCTTGACTTTTAAATAAATGCTTTCATTTCTTTTTCTTTTTTGGTATTGGTGTTACTTTCTCTAGTTCAATAATAACAGATTTACAAAATTCACTATTATCAATATCTAATATATAGTGTTCTTTTGCCCCTTTATATGGAAAACCTGTTTCGGCATTTTCCATTACATTTTTAATGCAATCTAGTTGCTTAACAAAAGGCACATTATTACAAACTATAATAATTGGTTTATCATTAACATATACCATAAATTCCCCAAACATTTTTTTATATCTTATTTCTCCTACACCTTTTATTTGTTCACATACATATTCTATATATTCATTTGTTGTAGCCATTTTATTCCTCCCTTTATTATATACTACATGTAATTTTAAATAATTGTTTGCACTTAATTTATTCAAATCATTTTTTTCTTTTATTCAGTTGGTATTTTACTAAAGATAATGAAAAAATTATTGTTAATATTAAAAATATGGCTGAAATACCGAATATTCCAGTACTTACATAATTTGTAGTATTGCTAGTAGGATACTCTACAATAACATTTTCTATAAATTCTGTATTTTCCATTTCTTCTACTTTTGAGGTACTTTCTTCATCATCTCTATATACTGGTTCACTCGGTTGTATCTCAACTTCATCGCTAACCTTATTCGTATCTTCAGCTTCTTTCTTTTGATTTTTTAATGTTACGATTCCTAATACAAAAGTTATTATAAACATACCCAAATTGCTTAATGTTATTCTTAAGGTATAAATGGCTTTATAATATCTCCATTTTATAGTGTTTTCTGATTCTCCTAGCATTTCTGCTATTTCTTGAAAAGTCAATTTTGATAATATTTTTAACGAAACAATTTCTTGTTCCTTTTGGCTTAGTTTATTGATTAATTTGTTATATGACTCCTTATCAATAAAGCTATCTATTTCATTCCTAGTATTTTCACAGTTATAAATATCTTCTAAACTTACATACTCACCTTTTCTTCTTAATATTGCTAATGCTTCATTTTTAGTTACTGAATATAGCCAAGTTCCTGCTTTTTCTTTTGGTAACTTACTTTTATCTATACTATATAGCTTTGAAAATACTATTTGCATTACATCTTCTGCATCTTCTTTATTCTTTAATATACTAAATGCTATTCCATATACTAACCTATGATATCTATTATAGATTTCTTGAATCATTTGTGCATTTCCTTGTTTCATTTCTTTAAATAATTGGTCTAGTTTTATTTTTTCACCTTTTTTCATATATACCTCTAATTTCTATTTAAAATCATAATAGCATAAAAATGAATGATTATCAATGTAATCACTCACCTTTTTCTTTATTATTACTTTTAATTCGAGCAAAAAAATATTCTCCTTTCCAGAAAGAGAACATTTTAGTTTCATATGCAGAAAACAACTTATAAACGATATCATTCGTAAATTGTTATTATTTGGTGGAGATGA
>CATKGX010000150.1 GCA_949747775.1 uncultured Clostridia bacterium
ACGACGCTCTTCCGATCTTAACCTTACACTTTTGTAAGATTCTAGATCGTCTTTTCTCTTTTATAAATCATAAAAATTTTTAAATATATATCCTTGTGCTTTTAAATAATCAATAGAATCTTGTAGCACTTCTGAACTATCACTAACATCTTTGGTATCATGCATTAAAATTACTAAAACATTCTTATTTTTAGCAGACTTTTTTAAATTTTCTAATAATTGCATTTTATTATACTTTTTCATAGAGTCATTATTTAAACAATTCCAATCTATATAGGTATATTGCATATTAGTAAGAAGCCTTGCACATCTTTCTTTTTCTACTTTGTGTAATGGAGCCATATAGCCATTCGGAAATCTGAATAAATATGAGTGATAATCTACCTTCCCAATTGCCTTTGCTATTGCCTCATCTGTTTTTTGTATTTCTTTTATAAAGCTTTCGTCATTTTTATAAAGAAATGTATTATTATGACTGTAACTATGATTCGCTATGTAATGTCCTTCTTCATAGGCTCTTTTTACAATTTCAGGATAATTTCCTACATATTTTCCAATTACAAAAAAAGTAGCTTTTATATCGTTTTGTTCTAAAATATCCAACACTTTGGGCGTAACATTACGATTCGGTCCATCATCAAACGTTAAAAAGGCTATTTTTTCTTGATTTTTTGTAATACTTTGTATTCTCTCTTCTAATTTATTTGCTCCCATATGGTTACTATTTACAGGCAATACATTCTCTTTTCTGATAAAAACTAAATATAAACTTCCCATTACCATTAACAAAATAATAACACTTATTACTAATACCTGCTTTGGAATTAAAACATATATTTTCACTTAAATCACCAACTATTAAAGCTTATGATAAAAATTTTTAAATTATTCTATTTAAATGTTATCTTCTTACATATCGCTAATACAACAAACATAACTGTTTCTTGGAAATATTAATCTTATATGTGTTCCCTCTTGTTCTGTTGAATTTAGTTCTATCATAATTCCTAGTTTATTACATAAGTTTTTACACAAATATAGTCCTATTCCTGTAGATTTCTTATTCGCTAACCTTCCATTAGTTCCAGTAAATCCTTTTTCAAATACTCGTGCAATTTCTCCTTTTTTTATCCCTATTCCATTATCCTTTATATACAAAATAACATTTTCAATCATTGACTTATTTGTTTCTTCTACTTGATACCCATTATTATTTAAAAATATTTCTACCTCATTTCTTAATTTCTCATCATCTTCTACCAATAGTATCGTCTGTATTCTCACATCCTCCAGCCTTTCTATTGTTTTCTCTCACTTATTTTTTTCATTTTATTATACCACAAAATAATTAGTAATATAAACATTATATCATTATTTTATAACTTTGAAGCACTCTATCAGACATGAATTCATTTGTTTGACATAATATGCTATAAATGATATAATAAATGTTATAATGTCACATAATTTATTATCATTTTTGTGTCAAGGAGGAAACAACTTATGAGCAATCACAAATTTTACGACCTTGGTGTAGTCTGTGGTAGGTTTGGTCATGAACAAATCGGCCACGTATCTTTGTTTGACACTTGTATGGCTCTTTGCAAGCGGACACTAATACTGGTAGGCTCTGCACAAGAGTCTGGCACTTTGCGCAATCCCTTCAGGGTGGAAACTCGCATTGATGCAATCCGTGAGACCTACCCTGGCGAGTCAGAAGAAACACTTATGGTAAGAGGCATTAATGACCTTACCAATGAGTACGATATTACTTCTGA
>CATKGX010000151.1 GCA_949747775.1 uncultured Clostridia bacterium
AAAATGAAAAATATGTTACAATAAACAAAGCTATTCTTATATTTAAATTCTAATAATCTGATACAACAGGAGGATAACAACATGAAAAAAAGATTTAAGGGAATTGCATATACTTTAGGAATTTTGGTATGCTTGATATGTATAGGCGTTTCAGCAGGAACGCTACTCAACAGGTGGTACCATAGAACAGAAGAAAGCAAACTTCTAGAAGAGTTGCAAGAAAAAAAACAGGCAAGCGAAACGGTAATGCACGAGGAAGAAACAACAGCAGAAGAAACAGAACCAAAAGAAAAGATAGATAGTATGGAGGTAATAAAAGCACTTATCAGTGTAAAAAACCTAAAGCAACCTAAAGTAAGACCTATATTGCCTGAGTATAAAGCGTTGCACGAAGAAAATAGTGATATGTATGGCTGGATAAAAATAGAGGGAACAGTAATTGACTATCCAGTGATGTTTACGCCAAACGACCCTAATTTTTATGAAGATAAAAATTGGAACAAAGAAATATGTTATGCTAGTGTTGGTACTTGTATTTGGATAGATGGCTGGACAACAGAAGATAGTGAAAACACTATTGTGTATGGACATGAAATGGCTGACTATTCTATGTTTGGATCTTTGTCATATTATAAAGATCCAAATTATTATGAAAGCCATAAATACATTCAATTTGATACAATTTATGAAAAGCAAACTTATGAAATCATAAGTGTATCAAAAGGAATAGTATATTACGATACAAAGCCAGAAGATGAGTATTTGTTTTATGAGCATATTGAATTGGATTCAGAAGATGAGTTTAATGCTTATGTGAGTAATGCGAAACAAAAGGGATGGTACGACATTGACACAACGGCGAAATATGGAGATAAACTAATTACTTTGTGTACATGTGATGGATGGGCAACGGATGGAAGATTGTTTATTGTTGCAAAGAAGATTGAAAACTAAAGTATATAAAAAGAACACCATTAATATGGTGTTCTTTTTATATACTTTGTATGGATAATAATAATTAAAATGTAATACGTAGCAATAAAGTCTAAAGTAAAAAATATAAAATGTAAAATAGATGGAACACATAAATATTATGCGAAAAATAGCGTAATAGCACGGGGAAAGGGTAACATAAATTGATTTGACTGAGGAAATTTTGTGGTTGAAAATCAAAAATAAAAAAATGCAAAAAAAAGTGTTGACATGTTATGTAAATGGTGGTATAATAAACCAGTAAGCGCGCGAAAGCGCAGGGCACTTTTAAAATTTTATATCTCTAAAGGAGGCCGATAGTATGAATGGAAAACGGTTCAAACGGAAGTGGTCTAGAGTAGGTGCATGCCTGCTGGCGGTGCTGATGGTGGTAATGTCGATTCCCTTGTCTGCTTTTGCAGCTAGTGGAGTCACAATTTCACCTGACACGCAGCCGGGAGAGTGGACCTATGGACAGATCGGCAGTAATGGCAATATGAATAACTATGGTGGTAGTGTAACCAAAAAAGTTGGCGAAAGCGGTTTTTACCGCAGATGCCCGATCAACAGCATCATAGGAGCTGGCTGTGGGCATATCGTAGCAGAGTATACACCAGACTACTATTGCGGATTTTCCACTAGCGTATCTAACAGCGAAGTGGTAGGCAATATTTCTTATGGTTCTGGCGTATGGTCTGGCGGTAGTGCCAATGGAGCAGGTTGCTTGGAAGCTAGCTATAAAGCGTTGAAGCCGGGCAGGGCCAATGTAGGGATTTCCTACTATGTTAACTTTATGGTTATGGCAGAAACCGGGTACTGTGGAACATGTGGAAGAGCTACTTCCGTTCCTCGGGATTACACTTGGCATGCTTATGGTGACAACTTTGATGTTACGGTAACAGCAGATTATGAGCTTAATTATGCTGCGAACGGTGACAAAGTAACCAATATGCCGAGCGCAACTATTAAGCGGAATATCGCCAATACTAAGGCAGACCTGACGGTTAGTTCAACGAAGCCTTCTCGTGAAGGTTACAAGTTCGTAGGTTGGTCTGAAGATCCAGAGGCTAAAAGCGCGGATTATTCTGGCGGTCAAACGATTACCCTTAATTGGGAAGCGGGTGCTACTGTTAGAAAAACGCTGTATGCAATCTGGGAAAAGGAAACCTATACTGTTAAATACACGGATGGCCTGGGTGGAGAGGTTTTCGGAGACTTGGTCTACGAAGACCTGAAAAAAGATAGCGATACTCCTGCTTTTGTGGGAAGCACAGAACGTGAAGGCTATACCTTCGAGGGCTGGGCTCCTGCGGTGAGCGAAAAGGTGACAGAGGATGTGACCTATGTAGCTACTTGGAGCAAGAACGCTGAAATCTATACTGTCAGATATACTGATGGTCTGGACGGAGAGGTTTTTGGAGACCTGGTCTATAACAAGTGTGAAGCTGGTAGCAAGACCCCGGAATATATCGGGAGCTTGTCCCGAAAAGGTTATGTCTTTAACGGTTGGACTCCCGCATGGAGTGAAACTGTTACTGGAGATGTGACCTATACGGCGACATGGGCAAAGATTTGCACTGTTACCTATACTGATGGCGTAGCGGAAGAAGTTATTTTTGCTGATCAGGTTTATGATGGCTTGAAAGAAGGGAGTGATACTCCTGCTTTCCAGGGAACTCCGAGTCGCGAAGGTTATACCTTCGAAGGCTGGGCCCCTGCAGTAAGCGCAAAGGTGACAGAAGATGTGACCTATGTAGCTACTTGGAGCAAGAATCCTGATCCGACACCTACACCCGATCCTGTAGACCCCGATCCGACACCTACACCTGATCCTGTAGACCCCGATCCGACGCCTACACCTGATCCTGTAGACCCCGATCCGACGCCTACACCCGATCCTGTAGACCCCGATCCGACGCCTACAC
>CATKGX010000152.1 GCA_949747775.1 uncultured Clostridia bacterium
ATTGATAGAATTTATTATATAATGACTCTACTATATATTACAAAAATATAACAGTGTGACAAATATGTTAAAAGTATGTTACAATTGTGTAAATTGTATTGACATATGTCAAAAAGAATATAAAATATAGATAATAGAGGTAGCTGTGAGAGTAATAAGTGGAAAAGCTAGAGGAACAAAACTAAATTCAATAGAAAGCTTGGCAACAAGACCTACATTAGATAGAGTAAAAGAGTCATTATTTAATATGATTCAAGGGAAAATAGATGATAGTACAGTTTTAGATTTATTTGCAGGTAGTGGGGCTATAGGAATTGAATGTATTAGCAGAGGTGCTAAAAAAGCATACTTCTGTGAAAAGTCACAAGAAGCTGCTAAAATGATATATCAGAATTTAGAAAAAACAAAATTCTTAAATAATGCTATCGTAATACAAAAAGATTACAAAAAAGGTTTAAAAATGTTAAAAGAAAAAGAAATTACTTTTGATATTGTATATATAGATCCACCCTACCAAGAAGATATAGCAGTAGAAGCAGTAAAACAAATATTAGAACTAGATTCACTAAAAAAAGATGGAATTATAATTATAGAAACCGATGATGAGCAAAGAGAATTAAAAGAATTGGAAAAATTAAACTTAAACGTTTATGATTTAAGAAAATATGGTAGAGTTCATCTTATGTTCTTAAATCGAAAGGAGTAAACTTATGGAAATATTTACTTTATTAGAAGAATTAGAAGATATTATGGAAAAAAGCAGAAGTGTTCCATTTTCTAATAAATGTATAGTAGATAAAGAACAAATTTTAGATATTATAAAAGAGATAAGGCTAAAATTACCAGAAGAAATTAAACAAGCAAAATGGATAAAAGAAGAAAGACAACGTATTTTAGTAGAAGCGCAAAACGAGGCAAACGACATTATTAAAGAAGCAGAAAATAGAATTATATCTATGATAGATGAACATGAAATTACCAGAAAAGCATATGAAAAAAAGGTAGAAATTATTGAAACAGCAAATGAAATGTCAAGAGAAATAAAAAATGGAACAGAAGAATATGCAGATGGTGTTTTAGCAGGAATAGAAGTTGCATTAGAAGATGCGCTAAGAGTGATTAAAAATAATAGAAAAGAATTAAAATAATAAGTAAAGGAAATCAGAAGTCGGAGAAATAGAAAAATCAATTAAAAGTTGATTTCCGACTTTTTTTCTTTTGTGAAAAGATATATTTGTTTTTTTTAGGAGTTATGATATAATTCGATAAGAAAATAAGACGAAAAGTCAAAGGAGGAATCGTTTTGGCAAAAGCAAAAAGAAGAAAGAAAAAGCAAAAAAGATTAGATATTAATGTTGCAGTAGTAGCAATGTTTTTTATAAGTATACTACTTGCTGTTTTGATATATACAAAATCAGGATATATAGGGGAACATTTAAGTCCAATTTTAGGTGGTGTAATGGGGGGGATTAAATACATTATACCAATTGGTACATTTATAATAGCCATTTACATGACAACAGAAGATAAAGATTATTTATTTTCGAAAATGATGCAATATGGTATTTTCTTATTATGTATTGCTGTAGTATTAAGTGTTAGTCAAATATCAAAGGGGAATATTAACATTAGTAACGAACTAGGGGAAGTCGTAAAAGATGGCTATTATTTAGGTGAGAAGAATATTGGTGGAGGAGCAATTGGAACAATGCTGGCAAGTGTACTAATAGGAATGCTTGGTGAAATGGGCACAATTGTCTTATGCATTGGAATTGCAGTATTACTATTTGTATTTATGTTTGGAATACGACCAGCAGAAATTATTAGTGACTTTATGGAAAATGCTAGAGAAGAAAGAGAAGAAAGACGAAGCGAAAAACGTGAAGCCAGAATGGCAAGAAGGCAAAGACTAGATGAGGATGACGAAGATAAGGCATTACCAAAAGAAAGCAAAAAAGAACGTAGGTTAAGAGAAAAAGAAGAACAAAGAAGACAAGCAGAAGAATTAGCAGAACAAATCACCATTAACTTAAATGATGAACCAGAAAGTAAAAAGAAAAAATTAAAAACATATAATCATGATGAAGATAATTTAATACCATTTAATATAGGAAAAGGAAGAAACAAAATTGCAGAAGAACAAAAAGAAATTAATCCAGATGTAATAGATGCAAACTTATTTAAAACAGAGCAAGAAACAAAAGAAGAAAAAGTAAAAGAAGTATTACAGTTAGAGCATACCATTACAGTAGAAGATGAACACTATGAATTCCCACCAGTACAACTGCTTAGTGAAGGGGATAAAAAGGTAAAAGGAAGTAAGAAAGCTGTAACAGATACTGCAACAAGACTTCAGAAAACATTATATAGTTTTGGGGTGTCTGCAAAAGTAGAAAACGTTTCTGTAGGACCAGCTATTACAAGATATGAGTTAAAACCAGCAGAAGGAGTTAGAGTTAGCAAAATAGCAAATTTAGCAGATGATATTGCATTGAGTTTAGCAGCAGAAACAATTAGAATAGAAGCACCAATTCCTGGTAAACAAGCAGTGGGAATAGAAGTACCTAATTTGGAAAATGAAATTGTGCATTTTAGAGACATTATTGATACAGAAACATTTAGACAGCACAAGTCAAAACTTGCAGTAGGTCTGGGAAAAGATATTGCAGGAAAAGAAGTTGTGACAGATATTGCAAAAATGCCACATGTGATGATTGCAGGTTCAACAGGTTCAGGAAAGTCAGTATGTATTAATACACTAATTGCAAGTATTATTTATAAAGCAAAGCCAAGTGAAGTAAAATTAGTTATGGTTGACCCAAAGGTAGTCGAACTTTCTGTGTATAACGGAATTCCACATTTATTAATTCCTGTAGTTACTGACCCTAAAAAAGCAGCAGGTGCTTTAGCTTGGGCGGTACAAGAAATGGAAAACAGATATGCTGCATTTGCAGGAAAAGGGGTAAGAGATTTAAAAGGATACAATGAAGCAATAGAAAAAGAAGATGAAGGTATGGGAAAATTACCACATATCGTAATTATTATAGACGAGCTTGCTGACCTTATGATGGTAGCAAAAAATGATGTGGAAGATGCTATTTGTAGATTAGCACAAAAAGCAAGAGCTGCCGGAATGCATTTGGTAATTGCAACACAACGTCCATCTGTTGACGTTATTACAGGATTAATTAAAGCGAATATTCCATCTAGAATAGCATTTGCTGTTTCATCACAAGTAGATTCAAGAACTATTTTAGATATGGTAGGTGCAGAAAAGCTATTAGGAAAAGGAGATATGCTATTTTACCCAGCAGGAGCGGCAAAACCTACTAGAATACAAGGCGCTTTTGTTTCAGACCAAGAAGTAGAAAAGATTGTAGACTTTGTAAAAGATAATAGCAATGCAACTTATAATGATGACATTATTCAGCAGATTGAAAGAGCAGGGAGTACAGATAAAGAATTAGCACAGCAAGAAGAAAATGATGATGATGCAGATGAATTTTTAATGGAAGCAATAGAAGTTGTGATAGAAACAAGACAAGCTTCTACATCGTTTATCCAAAGAAGATTTAAAGTAGGATATGCAAGAGCAGGAAGAATTATTGACCAAATGGAAGAAAGAGGAATTATATCTGGTTTTCAAGGAAGTAAGCCACGTGAAGTATTAATGAGTAAAGAACGTTGGGAAGAACTAAAGATGAGTGGAGTAGCAGAAAAAAGTTCAGAAGAATAATACAAAAGAGAAAAGATAAGAATACAAAAGCAGAAGAGGGGAAAACATGGAAAAAAGTAAGATTTTTTCAAAATTAAATATCAAAAACTACAATGATGAACTAGAAAAAATATTAGAAACAAAAATATTTTCATCAGATGTTAAAAATCTTTTATTAAGTATGTTATATAAAATTGAAAACGCGTATAAAGATTATATGACAGTAAAAAGAGAAACTCTTGCTGAAAAAGATTTTATAGCCTACATTATTCATATTATAAAAGAAAAATGTTTTGAAATAGAATTGATTGATCCAGATAAACCTCAAGAACCTAAAATAGACAGAAAAAAAGGAAGTATTTTGTGTCATCCTAATGAAAAATCAATTTTATCGGCACTTTTATATATGGGGGAAGAAGAAATAAGGATATCTTGCCCATATCCGTATTTAAAAGAAGCAATGCAAGAAATGCTAAAAGTTGGTAGCAATATTAATCAAATGGAGACCATAAGAGATTTTAATGGTTGGTCTTGGGATAGTGTTGTAAAAGAAATAGAAAATATTCCGTATAATTTGTTGTATCAAAGCTTATTAATGATAGATGGAGAAGAATTACTAGAATATGAAATAAGAAAGCAAAATAGAAAGATATTTGATAAAAAGGATAAGGCATTTTGGGAAGTTTTAAACCCAATTAATAGAGCTTCAATATGTTTATATATACAATATGAAGAACAAGCAAGAAAACGCATTCAAGAAATAAAGAAAGAGAAAATGGCACGTTTTGAACTGCTGAAAAACAAAAAAGACTTTGTAGAAAAAATGGCAGAAGAAAAAAGAGCATATATGGGACAAATTGAAGAGATTGATAAAATTGCGAATAGTACAGAGCTACTAAAAAAAGAATACCATAAAAGAAATGCATTACTTCCTAATAAAGAAAAAATTTTTAGCATTAGCCATTTGTCAGATAGGTTAGAAAAGGAAAGAAACACATATTTAGAAAATATAAAGCAATGTAACAAAATATTAGAGCCAAGGGAATATGTAATAGAAAAGCAAAAAGTACAAGAAGAAGTTAAGTTCTTAGATAAAGTGGAGATAAAGCCCAAAATAATAGAAGAAAACATGATAGAAGTATGCCAAAAGACACTACAATATGCAAAAGAAGAAATTGAGAAAGTAGAAGAAAAAAGTATTTTAGTAAATTGGATTTATAAAATTCGATATTATCGCTATGTGCCTTTTAAAGAGAATGTATATTTAAAAGATGTTGAAAAATTAGAAAAAATCTTTAAAGAGGTGATTGGGGTATTAACAAAAAAAGCACAAGAATATAAAATTTGGGATATATTTTCGGATAATGAAGAATTAACTTATATAGTAATAAAGGAACTATTTGATTGTAAAATGATTTGTCTTGAAAACGCTCTTATGGAATGTAAATATGAAAAAGGCATACTATATGTAGAATACTATGATACGAATGTATTAGAAACAAAAGCAAAATTTGAAATAAAAAGTGTAAAAATAAAGAAAAAAATAAAATTATTTATATAAGGAGATATACTTATGAAAATTACTTTTTTAGGAGCAGCCAAAACAGTAACAGGCTCTAACTTTCTTGTAGAAGGAGCAGGAAAAAAATTTTTAGTAGATTGTGGAATGTATCAAGGAGCAGCAGCTGAAGAATTGGAAAATTCAGATCCATTTGCTTTTCATGTGGGAGATATTGATTTCATGCTACTAACGCATGCTCATATTGACCATTCAGGAAGAATACCAAAATTATATAATGAAGGATATAGAAGACCTATTTTTGCAACAAAAGCAACATGTGATTTATGTTCTATTATGCTTCCTGACAGTGGACATATTCAAGAAATGGAAAGTGAATGGAAAAATAGAAAAAGACTAAGAAAGGGAGAAGATGCACTTCCACCCTTATATACAGCAGAAGAGGCAGCAAAATCACTAGAAGTTTTTAGACCTGTGCAATATGATGAATTAATTGAAATTGATGAAAATATTCATGTAAGATTTAATGACGCAGGACATATGCTAGGTTCTGCCATTATAGAGGTATGGATAAAAGAAGGAGAAGAACAAAAGAAAATAGTATTTACAGGAGATTTAGGCAATAATGATATACCATTATTATCATCACCTACCATGATTGATGATGCAGACTATTTGGTAATGGAATCTACTTATGGAAGTCGTTTGCATTTAAGAAATGATGATAAAGCAGAACTTTTCTTAAATACAGTATATCAAACACTTGAAAAAGGCGGGACGGTTGTTATACCTTCATTTGCAGTAGGAAGGACACAAGAAATATTATATGAATTAAATAAAATTAAAGATGAAGAGCATTCACCAGAGTTTTATCAAAAATACCAAAAGTTAATGACAGTACCAGTATATGTAGATAGTCCACTTGCAATTTCAGCAACAGAGATTTTTAGAGAAAACATGGAATTGTTTGATGATGAAACACAACAGATGATTGCAAGTGGTGATAACCCTCTTGAGTTTCCAGGACTAGAATTTACAAGGACTGCAGATGAATCAAAAGAGTTAAACGAAAAAGATGAGTCATCCATTATTATTTCTGCAAGTGGTATGTGCGAAGTAGGAAGAATTAAACATCATTTAAAGCATAATTTGTGGAATCCAAACAGTACAATTTTGTTTGTTGGTTATCAAGCACCAGGTACGTTAGGAAGAAAATTAGTAGAAGGTGCTAAAACAGTAAAAATTTTTGGAGAGGATATTGCAGTAAATGCTAAAATTGAATATATAGAAGGATACTCAGGTCATGCAGACCAAGAGTGGCTTATAAATTTTGTATATTCATTCCTAAAAAAGCCAGAACATATCTTTTTAGTGCATGGAGAACCAGAAGGACAAAAAGTTTTAAAAGCAAAACTAGAACAAGAAGCTAAAATTCCTGTAACAATTCCATCTCTTGGAGAAACATATGATTTAGATGAAGAAATTAAATTAACAGGAATGGTAGAGGTAAAAGCAGAACAAAGATACTTAAGATTAGAGATTATTGATAGAATGAAGACATTAAAAGAAGAACTAGAAGATATGGAAACAATTGTAACAGAAGACTATTTAAATAGTAGTGATGTATCTGATAGTGAAATTGTAAGCTTAAAAAGCAAGTTAAAAGAACTAGAAAATCAAATTGTTAGAATTGTAGAAAATAAATAGAATTAAGGAGAATACAAATGAAAAATAGATGTTTTAATGATGCAATCATAGGAGGAAAAGAGATTACAGCAAGTTATAGCAAAAATGGAGAGTTGTATAGACTGTTATATGATGCTCCAGATTTTAAGCAGTTCCTAGAATTTTTTCATACAGGCGTCAAAATAAATGACTCATGCATCATTTATTTACATGATGATATTAATAACAAATATAAACAATATTATAGTGAAGATACTAATGTATTAAATACAGAAATAGAAAATACATATTTTAATTTAAAAGTAAAGCAAACGGATTTTGTATTATTAAAAGAAAGTGTTTTAGTGAAGCGATATGTTTTTGAAAACAATAATTCTATTGATTTAAATACTAACTTTTTAATACATTCTAAACTACTATCAAATGAAAATAATATGGTAGGTTCAAAAATTTGCGGAAATGGATTAATGCAATATTGCCATAATGATATGGTATGCATATTTTCTAAAACAGAGGTGATGTCACATCAGTTAAATGATACAAAAGAAAATATTGGAAGTGGCATAGTACAAGATAAAGACTATATCGGAATGAGTGCAGACTCTAGCATTAGTTATGATTTAGGAACGATAAAACCAGGTGAAAAGAAGGAACTAGATATATTTATTTATATAGTGCCACATGAAAAGAAAAAAGAAGAAGACATTTTGCAAGAAATAGCAAGTATTCAGAAAAAAGATGTCATAAAAGAACAAAATGCAGTAGAAAAATATTGGAGAAAATATGTTAAAGAGCATATAAAAATAGAACTAAAAGAAGAAAATAGTGAATATAATAAGAAATTTAATCAAATTTATAAAAGAGGAATTTTACTATTTCCATTACTTACTAACCAAACTTCTGGAGGTGTAGCAGCAGCAATAGAAGCAGATGAAAAGATGGAACATTCTGGAAGATATGCTTATTGCTGGCCACGTGACGCTGTATTTATAACAAGGGCATTTGACAAAGTAAATATGATAAAAGAAACAGAAAAGTTTTATAAAAATTTTTGCAAAAATACACAAAGTAAAAATGGAATGTGGGAGCAAAGATTTTATACAGATGGTAGACTAGCGCCATGTTGGGGGTATCAAGTTGATGAAACAGCAAGCGTAGTTTATGGTATTTATGAACATTATAAGGTAACAAAAGACATCAAATTTTTAAAAGAAACACTAAAAATGTGTGAGAATGCTTCTAAATTTTTATGTATATATATGGACAATATTCTAGGAACACATGACACAAGTGATATTGTGAAAAATGAAATAGAGAAAACTTATCATACAGAAGAAAGAAATAAATTACCACTAAGTTATGATTTATGGGAAATGAATGAAGGGGTGCATTTATATTCTTTATCAAGTATACATGGTGCTTTTAAAGCAATGCTCGAAATTTATGAAAAAGTAGAGCCAGAATATCAAGAAAATAGATTAAAATTAGAAGCCATTCAAAAATTAAAACATAAAATTCAAAAAAATGTGAATGAAATTAAAAAGTATATAGAAAGCCATTTATATGATGAAGGACGAAAATGTTTATTAAGAAATACGAAAGACCAAAAAACAGATATTAGTATGTTAGGAGTAGCTGTTCCATTTGCACTTTTTGGAGCAAATGAAAAAACAGTACAAAATACAGTAGAAAAGATTAACTTAACATTAAGAACTTATACAGGAGGCTACTTAAGGTTTGAAGAAGATAACTATATGGGAGGAAGAAATCCTTGGCCAATTGCAACATTATGGATGGCAATGTATTACAAAGAAATAGGAGAAAATGAAAAAGCACAAGAATGTATTAACTTTGTTGTAAATAGTGCAAATGAACATGGATTTTTAGCAGAACAAGTAGATAATGGGACAATGAATTCAATGTGGGTAAATGGACTAGCTTGGTCACATGCAATGTTCATTTTAGCCAATTAAAGAAGGAGAAAACAAGTGGGAAAGAGATTTACAGAAATAGACGAAGAATTTATATGTGAAAATTGTGGGGAAAAAGTAGAAAAATTAGGATATTCTTGTAGAAATCATTGCCCACATTGTTTGCACTCAAAACATGTAGACATTTATCCGGGAGATAGAGCAGAAACATGTCATGGGGTGTTAGAACCAGTAGGAGTAGAGATAGATAGCAAAAAGGGATATGTCATTACTTTTCGCTGCAAAAAATGCGGACAACTACGCAGAAATAAAGCAGCACAAGATGACAACATGGACTTAATCATCAAACTGACAGCAAGGCATTAAAAAACAGGTGCTCAACGGGGATGCTCAACAGGTACGTAAAACTCTGAGCAATTTTGCTCAG
>CATKGX010000153.1 GCA_949747775.1 uncultured Clostridia bacterium
AGGTGTTTTTATTTATGCAAGAAAGGAGGAATAAAAAAATGAAAGAAGAAATCGAAATAATAGTAACTGCTAGAGTGGAAGAAGTAATAAAACAGTTTAGAAAAGTAGTACCAGAAATAAAAAAAGTTGCAGAAGAAGCACAGAGGAATTTTGCACAAATCGATACGAAACAAATGACAAATAGAATACAGCAAGCAGTTCAGAGTGTCAGAAAAAGCATAGACGACTTGAAAAAGTCAAACAAAGATAGCCAAATCAAACTAAATATAAATAGCCAAGATGCGCAAAAACAGGTAAGTCAGCTTCAAAAAGAAATAGATAGTCTACAAAGAAAAATAAATTCTCGACAATTGAAATTAGATATTAATAATGAAACACTAGAAAAAATGAAAAATGATACCAAACAACAAGTAAAAGAAGAGATGCCTGGGGGAAAGAAAAAAGAAATACAAAAAGAAACTAACTTAAGATTAAATACAGATAAAAACTATACTTCTTTAATAACAGATGGAAAGAAATTAAATAATGAAATTGCAAAGTATAGTTCATTGTTAGAAACAGCAAAGGAAGGAATGGCAAGCTTAGATATACAAAGTTCTAAAACAGGAAATGGACAAGCTCAATTTGAAGAACTTGGAGGGATGCTAAAACAAAGTTTAGAAATGATAAACCCAATTATAGACCAGATAGAATCATCCAAGGGACTAGTAACAAACTTATTTGGAGAAAATGCGGGAGAAATTATAGACACTATAACGCAGGCACTTACTGGTGTTACAATTGCAATACAAGCAGTAAGCATAGCAATTGATATATATAATTTTGCAACAACTATTGCGGAAGCAGTAACAACAACATTTAATATAAGTTTATTACCAATTATCTTAGGCGTAATGGCAATTGTAGCAGTGATAATTCTTTGCATTACATATTGGGACGAAATATGTGCAGTTGTTTCAATAGTTGTAAGTGCTATTGTAGAATATATTACTAACTTGTGGAGTCAAGTATCATTTATATTTGAAGCAATTTGGGAAGTGATATCTACCATACTAGGATTTATATGGAATATAGTAAAAACAGTATTTGAGGGGATATGGAATATTATATCACCAATTATAAATGCAATATGGCAAGTGATATCAACTATATTTGAAGCAATATGGAATATTATATCTACAATATTAGGCTCAATATGGAATATATTTTCACAAGTGTTTAATTGGGTATGGCAGCTAGTATCAAAAGTGTTTCAGGGAATATGGAATATTATATCGCCAATCATAACAAAAGTGTGGGAAAACATTAAATTTACATTAGGAAAGATACAAGAAGTATGGTCAAAAGTGTGGAACATTATTTCAAGTGTTGTTAATAAAGTATGGAATGGAATTTGGACAGGAATTAAATTTGTTATTAATTTAATATTAGGGGGGATAGAAGGTTTCGTAAATGGAACAATAAAAGGAATTAATATATTATTAAGAGGAATTAGTAGTGTAGCAAATGCGATAGGTTCTTTAATAGGGTTAGATCCAATTAATTTACAAATCAGTATGATTTCATTACCACGTCTGTCAAAAGGAGGAGTATTAACAAAAGCAACAGCAGTATTAGTAGGTGAATATGCAGGAGCAAGAAACAATCCAGAAATTGTAACTCCACAGAATATTATGGAAGAAACATTTGAGAGAGTTATGTCAAAGTACCAGAATCATAATGAGAGTAAGCCAATAAGAGTACAAATAGCAGTTGGAGGCAAAAATTTAGTAGATGAATTAATAGAAGGAATTAATGATAAGACTAGACAAACAGGAAAAGCGCAAATAAGAGTAGGTTATGCATAGATAACGTATTACAAATGAGATACACATACATACAATATTCGACAAAAAATGCCAAAAATTGTGATATAATAATTCAGGGTGAAAAAAATGATAACACAATTAAAAGGAACAAATGGAATTATATATTTATATGAAGATAGAATCGTATTATCTAGAAAGAGTTTTGGAGGATTTGCAGCATTTGGTTTAGTAGGAGATAGAACAATATACTATCATTCAATACAAGGTGTAGAAGTTCATGGAGGGATATTAAGAATTATTCCTAAAGGATGTGACGTAAGAAGTTACAATATTTTAGAAGTTGGAAAAGCGCAAAAAGATAATAACTGTATATTTTTAAAGCCAAAAGGAGCAGCAGAAATAAGCGAAATCATAAATAGAAAAGTAAATGAAATTTGTAATGCAGCACCAATAAAAGAATCAGACAGTACAGCAAATCAAATAAGAGAATTTAAACAATTGTTAGATGAAGGAATTATTACTCAAGAAGAATTTGAAAAGAAGAAAAGTGAATTATTAAAATAAAATACAAAAAGACATCTTTTAAGATGTCTTTTTTGTATGGAAAGGAGAGAAAACATGTTATGGAAAAAGGAAAATGAAATATTGCCTACTCCATCTAGTTATAGTGCAGATATAGAAGATAGTGACATGGACAGTTACTCGTCTGTGGTAGATGGATCTTTAATAGACAATGTAATAGCAGTAGGGATGCTAAAGCTGTCTATGTCGTGGGATTTAAATTCAGAAGAAGAAGCGGAAAAATTAATGAAACTAACATACGAAAATCCATTAATATTAACAATCAAACTTCCTGTTGTACAAGGTGGATTATTACAAAATGCAAAATTTAGAGTTTCAAAAAGAAAAATAGATATGATAGATACAGAAAAAACAGAAGGCACTTCTAAAACTAGATGGAAGTGTTCTTTTAGTTTAACGCAAAAGGAATTAACAGAAGAACAAAAAGCAGTAGTAGAGGAGGTGAACTAATGTATCAAACAAGTGAAAATTATCAATCAAAAGTATACCAGGCAAGCACAAGACATTTACTAGAGATATATATTAATGATACAAAAATAAGCTCAAAATATATATTAGATTGTAATCTTACCAATACACTTTTTAGTAATGACGAATTTTGTTTAGGAGGAGTTACATCACAAGCAGTAGAATTAAAACTATATAAAACAGCTATTCCAGACACAATTCAAAGCATATATATTCAAACAGGAATAGGAGAAGAGACAATACCAATAGGTTATTTTAATATAGAAGAAATCAGCAAAGAAGACGACTATACTGTAACACTAAAATTATTAGATAATATGATTAAATTTGAGCAAAATTATGATGGAAGCCATTTGAATTATCCATGTACCTTAATGGAAGTATTGCAAGACATTTGCTCAAAAGCGGGAGTAGATTTAGGAGTTACATCCTTTTTGAACATGGATAATGTAGTGTCAGTATACGATAATACATTATCTTCTAGAACATATATTAGCTATATTGCAGAACAAGCAGGTGGGTTTGCAAGTATTGGTAGAGATGGAAAACTATATATTAAAACAATAGGACAAGATAAAGCAGAACTACCATTAAAATATTTTCAAAACTTTAAATGGGGAGAGAAATTCACACTAACGCGAGTAAAGTATGAAGATGGTGTACAATTATTTGAAAAAGGAAATGAATTAGGAAATACGTTATATATTAATCAAAACAATTTATATATAACCAATCAAGAACAAATCGATAATATTTATGAGAAATTAAGTGGATTAGAGTTATATAGTTTTGAAGGAAGTAGTATTATAGACCCAGCATTAGATATAGGAGATATCATTATTGTAGAAGGAAAATATATAATTTATCAAGGCTCAAGCCATTATATAGGAAAATTTAAAGCAGACATATCTAGTAAAATACAATGCAAAGAAAAAGAAGAAACGATGATAAGGACGCCATCCCAAAGTGTTATCAACAGAAGGGTACAAAGTCAAATAGACCAAGAAGCTCAAAAAATAACACTATTAACAGAAAAGACAGAGCAAGCAGATTTAAGTATAGATACAATATCACATTCTATTGCAGAACTAAACGAAGAAATAGATGGTATCACAATGACAGTAGGAGAAACAGTATCAAAGTTAAATAACGATTATTTAACAGCAGAACAAATAGAAGCAGAAAATAACACAATAAAAGAAGGACTAGATATTATAAAACAGCAACAATCCAAAATGGAATTAACAAGTGAAGGATTACAAGTCCAAATAGACAGTATTTGGACAGAAGGAGTAGAAAATGTAAAAAATACATTAGTAAGAATAGACCAAGATGGAATTAAAGTAAGCAAAGGAGAAGAATTTAGCTCATTATTAAATGATACACGGAGTGTATTTAAAATCATATGAAAAAGAAATAGCTTCATATACACAAGAAGGAGCAAAAATATATAATCTAACTGTTGAAAATGAAGCAATTATACGGAAATTTAAGATGTATGGGTGTAGAAGTAGACGGAACGAAACGAACCCATATACATTGGATAGGAGGGTAAAATGGCGGTTACAGGCTCAATTACAATTACGCAAAAATCACAAAATATAGCAAATAATACAAGTGATATAACTGTTGTAGGAAAAGCAGTTATGTCTGGTCCAAGTTACGACGGATATACAAGAGAAGGAACAATAACAATTGATGGAAAAAAATACACGTTTACAGCAACATTTCCATCAAATTCAACAAAACAATTATTTAGCAAAACAGTAACAGTATCACATGGGACAGATGGAAAGAAGACAGTTAGTGCAAGTTTTTCTATAAAAACAGGAATGACGGGAACTTTGGATAATGGTGTTTTAACAGCAAGTACTAGTAAGACACTAACAACGATACCACGAGCAAGTTCAGTTACCTGTGCTGATGGAAATATAGGAAGTAGTACAACCATTAACATTAATAGAGCAACATCAAGCTTTACACATACCATTACATACTCGTTTTTAGGACTTACAGGAACAATTGCTACAAAGACATCTAATACTAGTATTGGATGGACAATTCCAACCAGTTTTTACACCAAAATTCCAAATGCAACTTCTGGAAAAGGAACAATTACATGTCAAACATATACAGGAAGCACATTAATAGGAACAAATACATGTACATTTAATGCATTTGTTATTAATTCAGATCCTACAATATCAGGTACAGTACAAGATATAAATCAAACCACCATCGCGTTAACAGGAGATAATAATCAATTTATCAAATACTTTTCAAATGCAAAAGTAGATATAGTGGCAAATGCAAAAAATAGTGCAACAATTAGTAGTAGAAAAGTTGTATGTGGAAATAAAACAGGAACAGCAGCAAGTAATACCTTAAATGGAGTAGAAAGTGGAGACTTTACAATATCGTGTATAGACAGTAGAGGAAAAAGTGCAAGTAAGCGAATATCTAAAACACTAATCCCCTATGTCAAATTAGCATTTACCAATATGGTACTTACAAGACCAAGCACTACTTCAAATACAATCAACTGTAAATTGCAAGGTAATTATTTTAATAAAAGTTTTGGACAACAAAACAATAC
>CATKGX010000154.1 GCA_949747775.1 uncultured Clostridia bacterium
ATACTTTCATCTTTTCCTCCTATCTACTTATTTTTGATAACCATCTATAAACTATTGTATGGCTAATTAATGAAAGATATTATTTTATATTGAATTTTTTCCAAAAAGAAGAGCCCCTATTTAGGAGCTCTTCTCTCATTAACTTTAGGAGAACCCCCCCAACTATGCTGGGGGTTTTCTCCTAAAGTTAAAAATAATAGAATATCGGCATATTATATGAATTATGCCGACATTCTATCATAAATTTACATAAGTTTCAATAGCTTGGTTACTTTTTATGTATATTGATACTTGGTTCTATTGCGAATAATAAATGCTCCACTTACTATTAGTGATAATAGTTCTGCAACTACTACTGCTAACCATATTCCATCTATTCCCCATATGGCGGGTAAAATGAATATTGTTGTTATTTGAAATACGAGCGTTCTTAAAAATGAAATAGCTGCTGAAACAGGTCCATTATTTAAAGCTGTAAAGAATGATGAAGCAAAAATATTAAATCCGCTAATAATGTATGATATAGAAAATAGTCTGATTGCTCTTGTTGTCATTTCTAAAAGTCCTGCATCATAGCTTACAAATATAGAAGCAAGTAGCTTTGATAATATTTCTGCTAAAACAGTCATAACAATAGATGTAATTCCTATTAGTTTCAGACTCTTTTTTAATAAACTTTTTAATTCTTCTGTATTTTCTGCTCCATAATGATACCCTATAATTGGCGCTGTTCCTATCGAATAGCCTATGTAAGTTCCTGAAAATATAAAGGCTACATACATAATAATTCCGTATGCTACTACTCCATCTGAACCTGCAAATTTCATTAGTTGCATGTTAAATAGCATATTAACTAATGAAGCAGATAAATTGGTTAACATTTCTGATGAACCATTTGTACAAGCTTTTAAAATCGCTTTTCCCTCAAACTTAGCTTTTGTTAGCTGTAAAAGGCTATCATTTTTACGGGCAAAGAAAATAATAGGAACAATACTTCCTAATAATTGACTCATCCCTGTAGCTACTGCTGCACCTAGTATTCCCATTTTAAATACATACATAAATAAGAAATCTAGTATCATGTTAGACACTCCTGCTACAATTGACATTACAAGTCCAAATGTAGGCTTTTCTGCTACAATTAAAAAACTTTGAAAACAGTTTTGTAGTAAAAAAGGAACTAAAAATATTAATAAAGCTCTACCATATGTGATACAGTCAGCTAATAAGGTTTCGTCTGCACCTAATAAAGATGCAATCGGCTTAATTAGTACAATGCCTATAGCAGAACATATCATTCCTATGATTACTAATAAATAAACTAACATTGAAAAATATTCATTTGCTTTTTCTTTTTTTCCTTCTCCAATTGTTTTTGAAACTAAAGCACTTCCCCCTGTACCAATCATAAATCCAATAGACCCAAAAATCATAATAGCGGGCCAAATTAGGTTAAGAGATGCAAACGCATCTGACCCTACACAGTTTGATACAAAAATTCCGTCTACTACTCCATAAATTGATGTAAATATCATCATAATAATGGTTGGTATTGTAAATTTAATCAGTTTTTTATATGTAAAATGTTCCGATAATTGTATACTCATTTTAAATCCTCCTAAACCAGTTTTCTATATAGTTTGCCAGTGGAGCAATCATTGTTTTAATTTCTATTCCTGATGTATTAATGCATAGATGATAAGCATTTTTATCTCCCCACTCCAAATTTGAAATAATTCTATGATAATTTTTTCTATTTTTATCTATTTGCATAATTTCCTTTTCCAGTTCTTTATCTGTCATTTTTTCATCTTCTCGCTTCATTCTGCAGCGATTTATTTTAGATTTCATATCTGCATATACAAACAAATTCATTGGATTGTAGTCTTTTAAGATATGATTTGCCCCTCTACCAACAATCACACAATCCCCTTTTTTTGCAATCTCTTTTAGTATCTTTGTCTCAGCTACTAATATGTCTGTTTGACTACTTTGTAAATTTGAATACATCACAAATGATTTAGCAAACTGAAAAGCATAAGGAGTTACTCCCTTTTCTGAAATATGATTAATATATTCCTCTGACATTCCCACTTTCTTTGCTATTTCTGTAATAATTTCACGGTCATAATAAGCAAAACCTAACTCATCTGCTAATCTTTTTCCAATTTCTCTACCTCCGCTCCCAAACTCCCTACTAATTGTAACAATTCTATTCATTTTTTCTACCTCCTCTTAAGTCAAAAAGAGCTCGATTATTTTATATAACCGAGACCACTTTGGCATCTTGCCCAACTTTGTAATTTGGATTATAAACCCTCTGATAATCATTTTATTTCCTAGTATTTAAGTATAATAGCATTTTACCTTTTTGTCAAGGCATCATTGCAAAGAACAAGACTATTGACTTTTTCATAATCTGTGGTATACTTTATCTATTGCGAAGGTTGCAATTCAGTTATTCTCAATAAACAATTGTTAGGAGGAAAACAGTGAATTTAGCTAATTATCAAGAGCGGTTAAAACATCTTCGTCTTAAGTATGTCTTTTTTCCTAAAATGTGTAGTTGTTGTAAAAAGACATTTACCAGAACAAAGATGTGGCGAGTTTGGTCTCGTTCTTCTGCCACCCACAATTTGATTGAAAAGCCTGTATATTACTATTGTATAGAGTGTAAAAACTCTATTGAAGCAGCATTACATGCTAGACCAACAGTTTCAAGACCTAAGCCTCCAAAACCACAGAAAGGCTAAAGAATTTTGAAAGAATAAAGAAATAGGGTTTGTTAGTTAAAGCTAACAAACCCTATTTTTCTATTTCTTCCAATATCACATTGGCTATATCAAATACTAATTTTAGTATTGCATATTGTTTATATAGTTCTTGATACATTTGCTCTCTATTTTCATATATTATAATGTTTCCAAATGTATATGTATTAGGGAACATTAAATAAATATATCCTTCTTTGATAACAATCTCACATTTTTGTTTTGTTATGTGATAATATCTTAATAATTCTTGTATTACCTTATCTGAAAAAATATTTTCTACTAAATTTATATCTTGAGAATACAAAATATATTTTTTCCCAAATTGTTCTTCATCTAATTGTAGTGAGCGTAGTGGCATATTTTCTTCTTTTTTGAGAACTCTTTTATCTGTTAAATAAATATTATTTGGAAATACTTTTTTTACTTTAATTTTCATAAATAATCCATGAAAAATTGGAGTTAAATCCCAAGTATCAGTACTAAAATTATCCACAAACCTATCTACCTCTAGATTCGTCATTCTAAATTGATAATCTCTCGATATCGAACCATATGTTAATCCAGAACTATTATAACTGTTATATACATATATACCAGTTTCACTAAACTCACTTGAATTAATCCCATCTTCTGGTGTATATGTATAATTATTATAGGCTAATTTAACAAGAGGCTTTATAATTTTATCTTGAAGAACTTCATTATAACTATCCCTTTTCTCTTTTTTCTTACATGTAATAACAGCTAGGATAACTATTCCTACCAGTATTGCTCCCGCAATATATTCTAACCCTTTTTTGGGAAATATAGTACAAAGTTCTATTAGTGCTATCATTATAAATATCGCTAACACAATCGCAACTGCAATAAATGTTGAATTTCTCATTCTCGCTTTCATTTCCATTCTTGCTTGTTCTATTTCTTCTATTGTGCTCTCATTCAATACTTGGTCCAAAATACTTTTAAATCTTTCACTTTCCATGTTTTCTCTCCTATTTTCATTTCTTTTATCGTCAAAAATACCATTAGTTATTTATAATTTTATCATATTCCTATTATTTTACAAGTTATTATATTAATTTTTCAAAGCTTTCATCAAGTTATCTATTCTTATTTACTTATTTGCACTTTTATTATAAAATAGAAAAGTATAAAGGAGACTGTGCTTATGATTAAATTAATTGCAAGTGACTTAGATGGCACAATTATTGGTAATCCCAAAACAATTTCAAAATACAATTTAAAAGTAATTGATGATTTGCATAAAAATCATATTCCATTTGTTATTTGTACTGGTAAAACTTATGCTATTAGCAAAGGAATTTGTAAAGACCTTCATGCCAATTTTGGCATTTTCGGAAATGGAAGTCAAATTATTAACTTGACAACTGGCGAAGAAATTGTAAGAAAAACACTGTCAAAAAGAGATTTAAAATATTGTTTTTCTGTTATCAAAAAACATCACTTACATACTCACATTTATACTGAAAATGGCATTGTTTCTACTAACTTAGAATATATGGACTTAAGAAATTCTATTTTATTTCCGAATGAAATTCAATTTGAAATAGTAGATTCTGTTTTCTCTCATATAAAAAAGGAAAAAGCAACTGTTTTCAAATTAATTATTTCTTCTCCTTCTAGCCTTTTAGAAATAAAGCAAAAATTAGAAAAAAACAAGAATTTAACGGTTTCACTTTTTTCCAAAACTGGTATTTATAAAGATACCATTATTAACAAAGAATATGAATACCTAGACATCTCTCCTAGAAATGTTACAAAAGGTTTTGCTCTACAAGAACTTAGCAGTCATCTTAACTTAGAAAAAGAGGACATTCTATCAATTGGAGATAACTTAAACGATATTACTATGTTCCAAGCTTCTGGAATTGGTGCTGCTGTTAATAATGCTTATGATGAAGTAAAAAAAGTTGCAAATTATACTACTTTTACCTCTGCAGAAGATGGCGGATTTGCAGAAGCAATTTATAAATTTATTCCTTTTGGATAAAATACCTCTTAATGCTAACTTGTTTTAACATTAAGAGGTATTTTTACAACTATTTTTCTAATCTTTGATAGAATGGTATTGGCTTTCTTTTGTGCATAGACATTTTTTCTTTTCTTTGTATGATTTCCATTGCTACTGTTTCTGTTTTTCCTGTTTCAATATACTCTGCAATTTGCTTATAAGTAACACCTAATTTTTCTTCATCTGTAAGTCCGCCTAACCCATCATTTGGCGCTTTTTGTATAATTTTATCCGGTACTCCTAATGCTTTTCCTATTTGTAGCACTTCTTCTACTGTAAATTCTGCTATAGGGTTAAAATCATGTGCATTATCTCCCCATTTTGTTGTATATCCTACTACTGCCTCGCATTTATTTCCAGTACCAATTACTAAATAGTTTAAACTTTGTGCAATATAATATAATGTTGTCATTCTTAGTCTTGGCTTTGTATTAATCTTTGCTTCCTTTTCTCTCCACTCTTCTTTTATATTTAACGCCTTGGTTATTTGCTTTTCTAATGTTGTATAAGTATCTGTTAAATCAATCTCTAAAAGAGGTACTTTAAAAGTATTAGACACAAGCCTTGCGTCTTCTATATCGCTACTAATAGAATTACATGGCATTGCTACTGTTACTACATTTTCTTTGCCAAGTGCCTTACAAGCTAATGCTATTACTGTCGCACAATCCTTTCCTCCACTATTTCCTATTACAACTCCTTCTGCATTTGTTTGTTCTACATAAGTTTTTATCCATTTTGTAATTTCTTCTATTTCTCTATTTATATCTTTTATCATAATTTAACTCCTATACAAATTATTTTCTTCTATATATGTATACACTTCATCTGGCATTAAATATCTCACACTTTTATAATGGCTTATTTGACCTCTTACATAAGTTGAATTAAAATTACTTTTTATCTGTTGTTCTAGTTTTACAATGTTCCCTTTATGTTCTTTTAAAAACTCGCTATTCTCTATAATGTCTTCTACCCTATCTGTATCTCTTTCCATGACTAGAAGTTTATATTTAGAAATTAGTTCATCTGCTCTATTCCAAGTATGAATTTCTTTTAAATTATCACTCCCTATTAAAAAATAAATTTCTTTATCTTCGTAAGTCTTTTGTATTCCCTCTATTGTTTCTATTGTAGATAGTGATCGACTACCATTCATATCCATATCAGACACTTCAAATCTATTATTCTTGTCCACAACTCTCTTTATCATCTCATAGCGATGCTTGTTTTCAATTAAGCTATCTTTTTCATATTTTTTGTTTACTGGAATAAAAATAACTTTATCTACTTGCTCATACTGATTTAACACTTGCTCAGCAATTGCAAAATGAGAATTAAGAGGTGGATTAAATGACCCACCAAATATTACAATTTTATTTTTAACTTCCATCACTACATTCCTTCTTTCCTTATGTTACAAATAAACTAGCCATATATTACTTATCATATATGATATTTTCTTTTTTGACAAGCATATAGGAGTTTATATTTTAAAATTAAAAATCAAAGGGACAAGTATATATTTCTATAAACTTGACCCTCTGTTTGATTTTACCTTAACATATTGAGTATTGCACAAATCCCCCACAATATTGAACAAATTGCATTCAAAATGCAACATCCCTTTTCGTCAGACTTGTAAGCGAGAACAGCGCAAATAGCATAACAGATGCAACTAAGCACGTTCAGAACAACTAAAAGTGTATTCATGAATTTCCCTCCAGATTTATAATTACTTCATTATACAATCTTAGCAATTCGTTATACGTTTGATTTAAACCAGCGCGGTCATCTAAAAGTATATTGTAATATACTTTTCTACCCTTAAATGGAATAAATGGTGCATCATCATTGATAGAATCATATGGTAAATTTTCTTTTTTTAATATTGCTTTTATTTCATCATATCTATCTGGTTCAGATGAAGTAAAAACTATAAAGTAAGCATACTTTCTATATTTTCTAATCAAATCTTTAACCATTTCATACGAAGCATTTGTATGATGATAATCAAAAACTGTACTATCTAAATCATAGGCTATAATTAGCCTCTTGTGTGCATTAAACTCTTTTCTTAATCTATTGTAAGATTTTTCTGTGTCTAAATATTCATCTATTTTAGCTTTCTTACAGCTTTCTAGTTGATACCGAATTTGCTGCATCTGACCCCAGTGAAGCTCAGGCTGAGCATATGCCGCAATCTCCTCAGCACTTAGCTTTGCTTCCTGACCAAGCCGGATTTGCTCCATCTGAGCCCAGTTAAACTCTGACTTAGCATACACTGCAATCTGCTCAGCACTTAGCTTTGCTTCCTGTCCAAGACGAATTTGCTTCATCTGCGCCCAGTCAAACTTAGGCTAAGCATATACTGCAATCTCCTCAGCACTTAGCTTTGCTTCCTGACCAAGTCGAATTTGCATCATCTGGTAATCGGTAAACTCATGATTAGTACACATTGTAAAACCTCCTAAATTATTATTTGGCTCTTTCTACTTTCATGCTACATTATAGTATCACGAATTATGTAATCTTGTCAACATCATTATATAAACTATTTTTTAGTTAATGTTCTACCTGTTTTAGTCCACATTTTGCTTGTATTTCTGCTTCTGTAAGCTTTCCTTCTTTTCTGTAATAGTCTGCAATTGCTTCGTGAATTGCCTCTTCTGCTAAGTCAATAGGAATTATGAAAAAGATAAAATAATAAAGAAGAATAAACTCTTTTTTCTTCTTTTTTGAGTTCATTCTTCTTTATTATTTTATTAAATCTTCTAAAGTTTTACTATCTACATATTCATTAATTACCTTATCTAACCCTTTCCAAAAAGAATGTGTCTTACAATCTTCTTTTCTACTACATTCTCCTTCTTCTGTTAAACAGTAAATTGGCGTTAAGTCTCCTTCTGTCGCCCTTAATATGTCGCCAATTCTATATTCCTTTGCTTGTTTCGCAAGTCTATATCCTCCGCTATTTCCTCTTGCTGTTTCTAAATATCCTGCTTTGTTTAGCATAGCTATAATTTGTTCTAAGTATTTGTTAGATATTTCTTGTCTTGCTGCTATATCTTTTAAAGATATATAGTTTGCATTACTATTGATTGCTAAATCTATCATTACTCTTAAAGCATATCTGCCTTTCGTAGATATTTTCATATTCCTTTTCCTCCACTTCAGTACTATTATACTACTATATTAGTAGGAATTGCAAGATAAACTGCAAAAAGATCCCTCGTAAATTTAAAGAAGAGCCCTTAAAATAGGAACCCCTCTAAAACTTGCTCTCGTACTATAACTTACTTTCTTTTACCTTTTTCTAACTTCTGTCGAATTTTCATCATCTTCTCCCAGTTAAACTTAGGATTAGCATACATAGCTATCTGTTCTGCGCTCAGTCCATCTTCCTGGCCAAGCCGAATTTGCCACATCTGTCTCCAATCAAATTCAGGCTTAGCATATATTGCTATTTGTTCATCGCTTAATCCAGCCACTCTGCCACTCAAAATTTCATCTTTTTGTCCTACATCAAATTTATCAAGTTCATGATAGTCAAGCTTAGTCCACATTGTTACAAACCTCCTAAAATTTTATTTGGTCTTTACTAGCTTGGCTGGCTAGTACCTACATTTTGTACTGTTTCATTATACTTTAATTTATGTAACCTGTCAACTTTTTTTGTTTGTTAACTACATTCATATAAATAGCATAAATTTAAAGAGGAGCCCCTAAAATAGGAACCCCTCTAAAAATTGCTCTCGTACTATAACTTACTTTCGTCTGTCCGTTTGCAGTTTCTTACGAATTGCCCTCATCTGGTCACTGACAAACTCAGGTTTAGCATACATTCCAATCTGCTTCGCATTTAACCTTGCTTCCTGGCCCAAACGAATCTCTTCCATTTGGTAGCAGTTAAACTCTAGTTTAGCATACACTCCAATCTGCTTCGCATTTAGCCTTGCTTCCTGACCAAGACGAATCTGTTCCATCTGGTCGCAGTTAAACTCTGGTTTAGCATACACTCCAATCTGCTTCGCATTTAGCCTTGCTTCCTGACCAAGACGAATCTGTTCCATCTGGCCGCAGTTAAACTCTGGTTTAGCA
>CATKGX010000155.1 GCA_949747775.1 uncultured Clostridia bacterium
ATGTCTAGCATACATTGCTGTTCCATCAACTGGATCACATACCCATACATAATCACTTTTACCAAACTGTTCTTCTTCGCCATCTACTGAATGAGAAGGGTGTTTTTCTTTAACTTGTTTTATTAAGTATGAATTTATTTCTGTATCTGCCAGTGTTACAATTGTTTTATCTCCTTTATAACTTGCACCATTATTTTGTTTGAAATATTTAAGCATTACTTTTCCAGCATATTTTGCTATATCTTTTGCAAAGTCTAAATATTCTTCTAATGTTTCCATGTTAATTTTCCTCCATTTCTTTTAGCATTTTATCTAAAAATACTGCCACACCATCTTCATCATTAGATAATGTGATTTCATCTGCTTTTTGTTTAACAATATCAATTGCATTATCAACAGCAACCTTATATCCTACTTGTTCAAACATTGATAAATCATTATTATCATCACCAATTGCAATGGTTTCTTCTTTTTTTATGTTTAAAATTTCTAACATCTTTTTTACTGCAATTCTTTTATTAGAATCTATATTAGCAATATCACAAAATACTGTTTTATCATCTTTAAATTTTATACCTAATAAACTTTTGTGCCTATTTTTTATTTCTACATTTTCTACTTTTTCAATTTTGGGTATTAAATTTTTTATTTTGTCAAAGTCGCTATCTGCAATAGTACATTGAGCAACATCATTTTTATATACAAATCCTCTTATATTTTCTTCTAATTTTTTCTCTTGATCTACATGTTTTACTTTATTTACTACTCTACCTTCTCCAACATTCATGATAAATCTAACATCTTCTGGATTGGCAATTTCATATAATTTTATTAAGGCTTCTTTATCCATTTTATTAACATATAAAATTTTATCTTTCTCATAATCATATATATTCCCACCACTTGATGTAATAATATACTTACTTGCAAAACACTCTCTACTTATTTCTACTGTATATCTTCGTGGTCTTCTAGAGCATAATATAACTAATATACTTTTTTGCTAACTTTTTTTATTGTTTCTATTGTTCTTGCTGACAGATTTCTATTGCTATCTCTTAATGTTCCATCAATGTCTATAAATATTGCCTTTGTCATAAACTTAAACTCCTTTTAATCTTTTTATATATATTCAAATAACTTTTTAAATTCCTCATCATGTAATAATAATCCTTCTACTTTATCTTCAACCATCTTCTCTAATTCTTCCATAGTTGGATTTACCAATTTCAAAATATTCTCATTTCCTTTTATACTCATATTTATCACTTCCTATCTTTCAATTCTTTTTATCATACCATATCC
>CATKGX010000156.1 GCA_949747775.1 uncultured Clostridia bacterium
AGCTTGACTTGCTTCAGAATTATCTAACTCGTAGTAACTTATTAGTTTTTTACCTTTTATCCATTTTTCTGGATAAAAATAAGAAACCTCAACGTCTGAGATTTCTTCTAATTTCTTTAATATTTGTGGTTTTAAATTTATCATTATTTACCACCTAACTTTCTTATTTCTTCTTGAAGTACTTTTATGACTCTTTTTTCTCCTCTACGACTACTCTTTTCTTCAAAGTATGCCTTAGACATAAATGGTTGAGCAACTTGTCCTGCAATCCATCTTACACCAACATTTGGAATTTTTACTTTCCATTTATCTGCTTTATAATGTGGATTATAACCTTTTATAGAATATGGATATGTTCCTTTTCCTGTTGGCCCAGAACCAAATTCAACAGGAACTGCATGGTCACAATTAGTATATATCTTTCCAGTTATTCCATCTTCTACTTCTCTTGTATAAGAATGTATACTATTTCTTAGTTCTCCATCTTTAACAGGGCAATTCATTTTTGCATTCCCCTTTACAACTTCTGCCCATTGTCCTACTGCTTTTCTTCCTGTCTTTCCAATATCTCCACCCAAACCGCGATAAAGTAGTAAGTAACTTGTCTAATCCTTCTATGCTAGACATTGTCATCACTTCCATTCACAAGTAGTACAGTATGACTATCTCCTGTTATTTTACTTTTAATCGTGTAGTCATTGTCCTTATACACTACTATATTGCCTATTGTAGCTAATGTTTTATCGCAAGTAACTATTGCATTAGCTTCTATTTCTAATCCATAAACTTTTTGAATATACTCCCTTGTAGTGAATTGGAAATTACCTTTGAAGCTATCTATTTTTTCTACTTTTCCACTTCCAATAACTGCTCCTTCATCATCTGTTATGGTTCCAGATGACCATATTTCTATATCTTTATCATAGAATGTATCTGATATTACTTTTTTAAATAAATCTGGTATTTGCATATCTACCACCTCATATAAGCATACATTGATATTTCATCCATGTTTTTAGCAATTACTTTATCAACATCCACATCATCCTTTGTTACAGTTTCTACTGTTTTAAAATTAACAGATTGCCCATTATCTGATGCGCTAGTAACTTGCAATTTTTCATTGCTAGAACCATTTTTGTCTTTATAATACATAAAGCAATCTTCAGCAAACTTTATTGCTAAGTAATTTAATTCTTCAGGATAGTCAACTCTATTGCAAATAGATTTTATTTTACTAGTTATAGTATCAATATATCCTTCTATTTTCTTTTCTTGATCTAAACTTCTTATATCAAGTCTTTTTTTTACTTCATCTAACAATTCCATTTTTACCTCCTAAAATAGAGGTAGGAGAGCTTGCGCTCTCCTATTTTTCAGCTTTCTTTTCTGGATTTCCCTCTTTTTTATCGTTTTTGGTTTCAGCTTTCTTTTCTGGATTTCCTGATACAGTATAACCCATTTGTTTAAAGAAAACTTTTTGTTCTGGAGTAATATTTTCTATTTTAGCTACTCCATTAACAAATCCAATTCCACAACGATCTCCGTTAAATTCTTTGTTTTTAACTTCTATAGTTATCATAATAATTTCCTCCTATTGAATTTTTATTTTACTAATTCTTCCTACAGATTTAGTTGTTTTAGCTACTACAGCAGCAATCATTTCAACATCTCCTTCTTTTACAGCTCCTGCTGTAGAGAAATCTGGTAAATGTTGTTCTACTAATGGACTTCCACTCAAAGAAATTCCGTGTACGTTTTCTCTATCTAAACATACTGCAAAAATTTCTGTTTCTCCTGTTGTAGTATCAGTAGAAATAATACTTTCAGTTGTTCCTGGTTTATCTCCAACTTTAGCTAATGTTGTAGGACCATATTTTAATACTTCGTTTCCTAATTCATCTTTTGTATATTTAATATTTGCAACTCTATCAGCTATAGATTGAAATACAGCATACATATCTCCATTCATTAAATAAGCATCTGGTGCTTTTGATAATTTTTCATTCATTTTTCTTAATACATATAAGAATTTTTTATAGTTTGCATCTATTTTGTCTGAATCAGATAAATCAATACTTTCTGCAGGTACATAATCTGTAGATTTATTAGCAACAATTACTTTTAATCCATCAAATTCATCTGGATTTGTTGCAATATCTCCATTAATAAATAAATTAGCAAATTCTGCTCTAGTTGCTTTTGCTTTTTGTTTAGATTGAAAATCTACTTGATCTACTACTTGTTTTTCTCCTTTTACTAATGCTCTATCTAGTTTATAAGAACCACCCATTATTTTTAAATCTGTACTTTGTCTTTGTGTTTTTGTTTCTTGAGATGTGTATTCTCCATTAATAGGTCTTGTTCCTGCAGTTGGTTGTGTTGTTATTCTGTTATAAGAATATGTCATTGTTTCTCCGTTTGAAGTTACTGTGTCATCAAACTCTAACATATTCAAGATAGGGTCTTGTCTAAATTCATCAATTACCTCTTGTGTTAATTTGTCATTTGTTAATTCTTTAGCTTCTTTTAAAGTTATCATTATAAATCATCCTTTCTTATTTAAGCCCCATTGCTTTTAGCATTTGGTCAGCTTTTGTTTCTTTATCGGAATTTGGTGGAATAGTTTCTTTTTGTTTTCCATCATTTCCATCATTTCCTTCATCAACCTTTTTTTCAAGGTCAAATAAATAAGAATCGCTTTCTTTTAGCAATTCTATTTGATCATCAAATCCTATTAGCTTATCTCCATCTAGCTTGATATTTTCTAAATTAAGATTCGCCTTTACAGATTTAACATTCTTTGCATGGTGTGTATTTAATAAAGCTAAGTCAATAGCATGTGATTTTTTTAATTCTGCTAAATCTTCTTTGCTTTTTTTGTCAGCTTCTTCATATTTTGTTTTATATTCTTCAGCTGATTTTTTAATAGCTTCAATATCCATGCCTTTAAAACTATCAATCTGTTTGTTAGCATCGTCTAATAATACTTTAGTGTTTGCAAGTTCTTTCTCTGCTGTTGTTTTTGCATTTTGTTCTCTTGCAATATCCTTTCCATTTTCGGCCATTACATATGTAATTTGTTCGTCTGTTAGTCCTTTTGTTTTTAAATCTTCTGTTTTCATATTTATCTCCTTTTTATAACTAGGCTTTTTAGGAGTTATCCATCTCCTGTTATGTAGCAATTATTAAGTCTACTACTTGACTAATGAAAAAACAGACAGTTTTAAGCCATATCCAGGGCATAAAAATAAGAGCTAGTCGACTTAGCTCTCTAATATATAATATTAAAATATTA
>CATKGX010000157.1 GCA_949747775.1 uncultured Clostridia bacterium
AGGAAAATCTGGTGCATCTGATGCGAACGCAGAATTTGTAGCAGAAGTTAGAAATATATTTGAAACAAACGATATTCGCTATCAAATAGGAGAGTTAGGAAAAGTAGATGTTGGCGGAGGAGGTACAATTGCCTATATTCTTGCCAATAAAGGAATTGATGTTATAGATTGTGGAGTACCAGTATTATCAATGCATGCTCCATATGAAGTAACTAGCAAATTAGACTTATATGAAGCATACAGAGGATATAAAGCATTCTGGGAATAAAAATAGAACACAATAGCAAGGAATAAGTTGGTAGACTTTGTAGTTGACAAACAAAACTAGGTTTAATATAATTGAAACAGCGAAAGAAAAATAAAAAAATAAAATGAGGAGATGTACAAGAAGATGAAAAAAGTATTAAGTATATTTGTACTGCTACTGCTAATCTTAAATGTATTTGCACAAACAGTACAGGCAACAAGCTTTAACTTTGTTGTTTCTCCTAATACTACATCTGCAAAATATGGAGACACGATAACAGTTAGTTTGAAAGTAGCAGATATAGATGCAGGAGAACTAGGAATTAATACAGTTGAATGTATATTACAATATGATGAAGAAATGTTTGAAGATATTCAAATACAATCAAAGAATAATTGGTCAATCACATATAATGATAGAAAAGATAACGAGAACTATGGCAAATTATTAGCAGTTTTGTTAGGAACAGGAATTACAAAAGACCAAGAGATAGGTACAATTAGCTTCAAAATAAAAACAAATATAACAGCAAAATCAGGAAATATTGCATTTACAAAAGTAGAAAGTAATGACGGACAAAATGTAATTCCTACATCAGATAAAACAGTAACCATTAACATAAAAGATGAAAACAATAATAGTAGTGGAAATGGCGAAGACAATAAAGATGATAACGTAGATGTAAATACGACAATAGACATCACAGATACAAATAACAAAAATGACAACAAAAATGACAATAAAAATCATACATCAACCAACAAAACAAATCTTAATTCAAATAATTCAAACATGAGTAGTAAGCCAATTCCACAAACTGGTGATGATTTGTTTATTATTGTATTATGTATTGTAGGAATGGCAGCTATTAGTATTAGTGCATATATTGAATATAGAAGATATAAGAAAAAATAAAACAAAAGAATGAAAGTAAGGAAGAGAAAAAATGAATAATGACGGTAAAAAATATTTATTAATTACCATTGTAGGAGTTATTTTAATAATTTGTGCAATAGTTACCATTTTCTTCATATATAAAAATAGAATGCAAACAGCAACAGCAGAAGGAGAAGGAAGTACACAATATGTTAGTATTCTAGAAGACGGTTCTAAAGAAAACACAAGTGAAAAATTAAAAAAAGATAGAAAATTTGATGGTTTAGATATTACCAATATACAATTAACAGAAAAAGCAGGGATAACACAATTAACAGCAATTATTGCAAACCATAGTAAAAAAGTAAAGGAAGAATGTACAGCAACTATTACATTAATAGATTATAATGGAAATGAATTAACACAGATGAAAATTTATGTGAAAGAATTGCAACCATCAGAGAGCACAAGATTAAATGCAAAAGCTACACTAGACTATGTAAATGCCTATGATTTCACAATAAAAAAAGATTAAAAGAAAAAACTCAAAGGAAAATAAACCTTTGAGTTTTTTGTGTAAATAAGAAATTAAGAATAACGATGTAATATAGGCGTGCGTAAGGAGATAGGCGAAAAGGAAGGTAAATGTAACAAAAATGTCATAAAAATGAAAAAAATGTTAAATTTATGAAAGATAATAAAGTTCCGTAGTAGAAAGAAGAAAAGAATAGGAAAGCCTTGGAAAAACAGGGAAAAAACCACATTGACTATGCAAAATAATGGTGGTATTCTTGACATAACTAAAATAGGAGGATGAGGCGAGTACTATGTCAAAAAGAGAAAACATTATAAAAAGAATAGTATCAATAATCATGTTAGCTATCATAAGTTTGTCAGAAATGAGTATGGTAGGAGCAGCATATAACGAAAATAGAGTAACAAGTAGTAAATATTTGGTATCAGAAGGGAATAAATATATTTCAAGAATAGAACCAGAAACAACACTAGAAGAATTTAGAAGTTACTTTAATTTAGAAGAGCACAGACTACACATATATGCAAGCAAAGAAAGTGAAGAAGAAGTAAAAGACGGATACATCAAAACAGGAATGGTGTTAAAATGTGACGAAATAGAAGATATTTATGACTTGGTTGTAATAGGGGATATCAATGGAGATGGACTAATGAGCCAAGTAGATTTAAATATCTTAATTAAGCATGTAATAGGATATGAAGAAGGGCAACTAGAAGGAATACAAGCAGTAGCAGCAGATATATTGTATGATAGAAAAATAAATCAAATCGATATAACAACACTCATTCGATATATTGTGTATCACGAATTGCCAGGCTCAGAGATAAAAAGACCAGGAAAGCCAGAAATAGAAGTAGTACAAGGTGAAGCAGGAGAAGAAGAGTGGTACAGAAGTGAAGTAGTAGCAAAAATAACACAAGACAAGAAAAGTGAAGTAAAAATAGATAAAACAATGTACCAAATAGCAGGAAAAGGAGAAGAGACAAAAGTAGGAGAAAATGGAGAAATCGTGCTAATAGAAGAAGGAGAGCATCAGATTTTAGCATATTCTTATTCAATAGATGGAGCAAAATCAGAAATAGCAAGTAAAACAGTAAAGATAGATAAAACATCTCCAGAAGCAAAAGTAGAAGCGGTAGGAAACAATAAGAAGATAGAAGTAAAAGTAAAGGCAACAGATGAATTATCAGGAATAAAAGAGTATGTGTACTACATAAAAGAAAAGAAAACAGATGGAAGTACAACATGGAGTGAAGGAGCAGCAAGTAGCAAAGCAGAATATCGCTTTGAAAATTTAGTAGGAAAAGAATATGAAGTAAAAGTAGAAGTAAAAGATAAGGCAGGAAATGTAACACAAAAGATAGAAAAGGTACATATAAGCAATATTCCAGAGCTAGTAGACGATAAAAAAGCAGACAAAGATAAAGAAGACGGAGTAGAAAATCCAAGAGAATCAAATGTAACAGTAGAAAAGTCAGAAGAAGAGTGGACGAACAAAGATGTCATAATAAAAGTAGAACTAGATGAAGAAGTAGACCCAGAACATAAATATGAGCTAGAATATAGTAAAGATGGAGGAGAAACATGGGAACCATATGACCCAGAAAAGGGAATTGTGGTAGAAGAAAACACAGATGTAGAAATAAGACTAACAGATGGAGAAGAACATGGAGAAGGAATTACAATACCAGTAACTAACATCGATAAAACAGCGCCAACATTAGAAATAGATACAAAACCAAGTAGCAATAAGATAGAAGTGCATGCAGATGCAAAAGACGAAGGTTCAGGAATCAAAGAATATGTATATTACATAGGAGAAAAGAAAGAAGACGGAAGCATAGAATGGAAAGTAGGAATTCCAAGTGATAAGCCAGACCATACTTTTGAAAGACTAGAGCAAGGAAAAGAATATGAAATAAAAGTAGAGGTAAAGGATAAAGCAGGCAATGTAACAACAAAGCAAAAGACAGAGACAACAGAGAAAATCCCAGAACTAGTAGATGATAAAAAAGCAGACAAAGATAAAGAAGACGGAGTAGAAAACCCAAGGGAGCCAAATATAACAATAGAAAAATCAGAAGAAGAGTGGACAAACAAAGATGTCGTAGTAAAAGTAGAACTAGATGAAGAAGCAGACCCAGAGCACAAGTATGAGCTAGAATATAGCAAAGATAAAGGAGAAACATGGGAACCATATGACCCAGAAAAGGGAATTGTAGTAGAAGAAAATACAGATGTAGAAATAAGACTAACAGATGGTGAAGAACATGGAGAAGGAATTACAATACCAGTAACCAACATTGATAAAACAGCGCCAACATTAGAAATAAAAACAGAAGCGACAGCAAAAACAATTAAAGTACATGCAGAAGCAAAAGACGAAGGTTCAGGAATCAAAGAGTATGTGTATTACATAGGAGAAAAACAGGAAGATGGAAGCATAGAATGGAAGGAAGGAATTCCAAGTGATAAGCCAGATTATACTTTTGAAGGACTAGAACAAGGAAAAGAATACGAAATAAAAGTAGAGGTAAAAGACAAAGCAGGAAACACAGCAGAAAAACAGAAAACACAAAAGACAAGCCAAATTCCAGAGTTAGTAGATGATAAAAAAGCAGACAAAGATAAAGAAGACGGAGTAGAAAACCCAAGAGAGCCAAACATAACAGTAGAAAAATCAGAAGAAGAGTGGACAAACAAAGATGTTGTCATTAAAGTAGAATTAGATGAAACGGTGGATCCAGAGGGAAAATATGAGCTAGAATATAGTAAAGATAAAGGAGAAACATGGGAGCCATATGACCCAGAACAGGGAATTGTGGTAGAAGAAAATACAGATGTAGAAATTAGATTAACAGATGGGGAAGAACATGGAGAAGGAATTACAATACCAGTAACCAACATTGATAAAACAGCACCAACAGCATCTGTAGAAGCGGAAGGAAAGAGAACATCAATAGAGGTAGAAGTAACAGCAGAAGATGATTTATCAGGAATTAAAGAATATGTATATTACATAGGAAAAGAACAAAAAGATGGAACAATTAAATGGGAAGAAGGAATAACAAGCACAGATCCGAACCACATTTTTGAAGGACTAGAAAAAGAGACAGAATACAAAATAAAAGTAGAAGTAAAAGATAAAGCGGGAAATGTGGCAGTGCTAACAACTTCGGCAGAAACCATAGATGGTATTGATACAAGTAAGTACATTAAAATGACACCAAATACAAGAAGATGGACACATGGAAATGTTATAGTAACAATTAGTGAAAACAGTATCACATATGATACAGAATATAGCCTAGATGGAAAAACATGGACGAAATTCGATGGTGAACAAACAATAGAGATGACAGAAAATGGAACTATTTATGCAAGAATTAAAAATGAACAAGAAATAGGAGACATTATCAGTTTAACAGTAGGAAATATTGATAAACAAAAACCAGTTGCTAAAATAGTACCAATAGAAATAACAAGTAAGAGCATACAAGTAAAATTAGAATCAGAAGATAACTTAAGCGGAATTGCCCAAATTAGATGGAAGCATAAAATAGCAAGTAAAGAAACTTATGATGAAGAAACATATAACTATGTACCAGTAGAAAATACCATAACAGGAAAAATGGAAATTAGCAAAGAATTTTTATATGAAGAATTAATCCATGGAAATTATTGGGTATGTGCAGAGGTAACAGATGCAGCAGGAAACGTTACTACAACAGATGTAGAGATAGTAGATCCAATTGAAGTAACAGCAGGAAAAGATGGAATACAATTTGATGCAAATAAAAATTGGACCAATGAAAACGTAGTAGTTACGATAGAAAGCAAAGATAGTAGATACCAATTATTAACCAGTATAGATGGAAAGAACTTTTTAACACAAAACAGCTATGAACTAGAGCAAAATGGAACCATTTATGCAAAACTAACAGATGGAATAAACTATGGAGAAATCACAGAATATATAGTAGGAAATATAGACAAACAAGAGGCAGAAGCAAAAATTAATATAAACGAAATAACCAGTAAATCATTTAGAATAGACTTACATGCAGAAGATAATTTAAGTGGTATAGGAAAAGTAGAATGGTTCTATAAAAATTCTGCAAGTGAAACTTACGAAAAAGAAACAATAGACTTAGTAGAACTAAAAGGAGAACAAGCAGGAAACTTACAAGAAGATAAACAACTACATGTAGACAACTTAGAAAGAGGTGTATATATCATATATGCAAAAGTATATGATGTAGCAGGAAATGAAGTAGAAACAGAAGAAATAAGACTAGAACTAGAAGAAATAACAAAAGGAGAAGACGTATTAACTTTTACGCCAAACAATACAAACTGGACCAATGAAGATGTAGAAGTTACAGTAACCAATACAGACAATAGATATACAATTCAAACAAGTGATAACGGAGTAGACTGGAAAGATAGCAATAAAGTAATCATTAAACAAAATGGAGATGCAATTGCAAGATTAACAGATGGAGTAAACTATGGACAAACAGCAAGAAGCACCATTAACAACATAGACAAAACAGCAGCAACAGCAAGCTTGCAAAGTGCAGAAATAACCAGTAAAACGATGCAAATAACAGCAACAATCACAGATGATAGTAGTGGACTTTCAAAAATAGATTGGTATTATAGACTAAAAGGACTAGACGAGTATACACATGATGTACAAAACTATCAAACACTAAAAGGAGCAGAGGCAGGAGAGCTACATGCACAAAAGAGTATCACATATGAGAACTTAAAAAGTGGAACATATGAGATATATGCAGTTGTAACAGATGTAGCAGGAAATGAAACAGTAACAGATACAATAGAGGTAACACTACTTACAATAATACCAGGAAGCAATGGAATTACCATCACATCAAGTAATGAAAACTGGACCAATGAAGATGTAGAAATGACAGCAAAATCAACAGACGAAAGATATACAGTACAAACAAGCAAAGATGGAAAAACATATCAAGATGCAGAAAAGGTAACATATGAAGCAAATGGAACAATCTATGCAAGACTAACAGACGGAATTAATGCAGGATTACCAGTAACAAGAGAAATAACAAACATCGATAAAGAAGCAGCAGAAGTAAATGTAGAGGTAGATAATGTAACAAGTAGAACATTTACCCAAACCATAAACATAACAGACAACAGTAGTGGACTTTCAAAAATACAATTATATTACAGACAAAAAGGAGAAACAGAGTATAAAGTAAAAGAAATTGTATACCAAACAATGAAAGGGCCAGTAGCAGGAGAAACAAATACAAGTAAAAACATAGAGATAGAAAACTTGGTCAATGGAACATATGAGACATATGTAGTGATAACAGATGTAGCAGGAAATACAGCAGAAGCAGAAGATAGCACAAAAGAAAATCCAAAAGAAGTAACCCTAGAAAAAATAACAAGTGCAGAAGAAGGATTAACATTAACACCAAGCACAAGAAACTGGACAAATGACCATGTAGTAGTTACAGTAACAAATACAGACACAAGATACGAAATACAAACAAAGAAAAGCGATGAAACAGAATGGACAGCATTAAAAGAAGTAGATTTGTATGAAAATGCAACAATAGAAGCAAGGCTATATGATGGAATAAATGGAGGAGAGACATCAAGTATTACAATAACCAACATAGACAAAACAAAGCCAACAGGAACAATAGAATGTACAGGAGTAACAACCAAAACGATGGACCTAAAAGTAACAGCAGATGACAGCTCAAGTGGAATAGGACAAATAACATGGTATTACAAAAAAGACGGAGAAAGTACATTCCAAAGTAAAACAGTAAGCTATCAAACCATCAATGGAGCGGTAGCAGGGGATAAACATGTAGAAGAAACACAAACATTTGAAGAAATACCTTATGGAAAATATACAGCATATGCAGTTATCACAGACGTAGCAGGAAATGTAACAGCAACATCACAAATAGAATTTACATTAGAGCAAATGCCAAGTGCAATAGGAGAAATCACATTAACACCAAGTATTACAACATATACAAATGGAAATGTCATTGTAACAGCAAATTCAACGAATACAGAGTTTATGATGCAAACAAGCATAGACGGAAACAATTGGACATCAGATACAGAACATACAATAACAGAAAACAGGACCGTATATGGAAGACTATATGACGGCGTAAATGGAGGAGAATCAGCAACATTAACCATAACAAACATCGACAAAACTGCACCACAAGCTGGAACAATTACATATACACCAAGTGGAACAACGTTAGATTTAAGACTAGCCGTAACAGATGATATAAGTGGTATAGCAAAAGTAGTATGGTATTATAAACATAGTAGTGCAAGTACATATACATCATCAGCAACAACATTTGTAGCAATGAATGGAGCAAACCAAGGAAATTTATCACAAACATTGACAAAACAAATAACAGGACTAGTAGCAGGAGAAAGCTATCACGTATATGCAGAAATATATGACGTAGCAGGAAACATGCAGACAACAAGTACTATAACAGCATTAACGAATAGGGCTCCAGTAATCCAAAGTGTAAATTATAGTACGAAATCAACCAATAGTTTAACAATAACAGCAAGAGCAACAGATGCAGATGGAGACAACTTAAAATATACATTGTATACAAGCACAAGTCAAAATAGTGGATATACAGCAAAAGGAACAGCAAACGGAGCATCAGGA
>CATKGX010000158.1 GCA_949747775.1 uncultured Clostridia bacterium
TATACCACTAAGCAAAACATGGACACCGTTAGGAGATAGTAAAACAGAATTTACAGGATACTTAAATGGAAATGGTCACACAATTACAAACATGAATATTAGTGGAACAGATGGATACTTAGGAATGTTTGCAAGAACCTCAGGAACAGCATATCTATCAAACTTAAACATAAAAAACTATACGTTAACAGGAAAAGGAAAATATATAGGAGGACTCGTAGGATATAACAAAGGAAACATAAGAGGAGTAAGCTTTACAGGAAACTTAAATATTAATGGAGAGGCAAGCTATGTAGGAGGTTTAGTAGGATTCCATAGATATGATTCAAAAACAACAACAGGAATAGAGAGAGTATATACAGGAGGAACCCTAAATGCCCCACAAGGAACCTGTGTAGGAGGAATAGTGGGACTAATGGAAGGATATAGTGAAACATATAAAGATAAAACCTATATCAAAAACTCATATAGCACCATGACAACAACAGGAAATGAACATGTAGGTGGACTAGTAGGAGAAATGAGATACTCACACTTAGAAAACACATACACAATCGGAAAAGTAACAGGAAAGAAAAACACAGGAGGGGTCGTAGCAACGGTAAACAGTAGTTGTTATGCAGAAAACACCTACTGGGGCAAAGGAATTACGACACAAAAAACAAGTGCCCTAGGAATGATACAAACCATGCCAAAATTAGCGAAACAAGCAAGCTATAACAATTATGATTTTGCTAATGTTTGGGGAATAGATGAAAACGAAACAACAGCATATTTACTAGGAATGGAAGTACCAAGCATATTAAGAGAACTAATGGAAGGATACATTACACAACAAGGAGATGGAAGTGAAGAAAATCCATATGAAATATGGACAGAAGAACAGTTATATAACGTAAGAAATCACTTAGATGCACATTGGATTGTAATGGCAGACTTAGATTTATCAGAATATGAAAGCTGGACACCAATTGGAACAGAGTCAAAGCCATTTGAGGGAAACTTTAATGGAAACGGACATACAATAGAGAATATGACAATCAAAAATTGTGGAAATAACTCAGGATTATTTGGATATATGTATGCAGGAGAAATATATGACCTTGCATTAGAAAATTATCAGATTAGTGGAAGTAGTAAGTCGTCAGCTGTAGGAGGATTATGTGGTGCCATGGTGCATGGAAGTGGCATATCAAGAATATATGCTAATGGAAAGATTAATATGTCGGGTTCTTCAGATTCCTTAGGAGGGGTAGTTGGCTATGCCGAAGGTAATGACATATATGGTTCATATATTGAAAGGTGTTGTTCTACAGGAACAATTAATGCACCAGGAAGCAGTAATGTTGGAGGTATACTAGGAACTCAGCGTCAAATAACAACTTATTCGCCTAGGTTGATAAGTGTATATGACTGCTTATCCTTTATGGATCTTACTGGAAAAGAAAATGTAGGTGGAATAGTAGGATGGGCTCACTACAGCTATGAATGGGCGTGTCTAAGTTTAGGCTCTATAACAGTGCCTGAGGGACCTTACACTGGTAACGTTCGGATTTTGGCAATATGATGCAAGACGGAGAGGGAATGTATTGGTGCTCAGAGACAACTGGTGTACCAGAAGGCTCAACACTCGAAGAGATGAACCAAAGAAATTCATTTAAAGGCTTTGATTTTAGTACAGTCTGGGCAATAGAAGAAGGAAAGAGTACGCCATATTTACAAGGAATGAAAATACCAAATGAGGCATATGAGGTTTTTGAAGAATACGGATTATTTGAAGGAAAAGGAACAAGTGCAGAACCATATCTAATTCATAATGTAAAAGAGCTAAAAAGGTTAAAATATGACAATGGAAAAAGATATTACTACAAATTAGCAAATGACATAGACTTAGGTGCCGAAGGAAGCTGGACACCAATAGGAACAGAAGAATACCCATTCACAGGAAATTTAGATGGAAATGGATATACAATCAAAAACATGAAAATAGAAGGAAGCACAACAACAGCATTAGGATACCATGTTGGACTATTTGGCTTTACAAGTAAAGCAAGCATAAGCAATTTAGTACTAGAAAACTATACCATTACAGGTGCATATCAAGATAGCATAGGAGGCCTAGTAGGATACGCTGGAGGAGGAAGTATATCAAAAGTATATACAAAAGGAAACATCAGTCTATCAAATACAGTAGAAGCATGGAATGTAGGAGGACTAGCAGGAGCAGTAGAATATGATGGAAGTACAACAATTACACAATGCTATACAGAAGGAAGCATTAATGTACCAAATGGAGGAACAGCAGGAGGACTAATAGGATGGACAATAGGAGGAGACAGAAGAGTATCTGTAGAAAACAGTTATTCAAATGCACAAGTAACAGCAAATGATGGAGCAGGAGGCCTAATAGGTGGAGCAAAACTAACTAATATATACTATTGTTATGCAGTAGGAAAAGTAAAAACAGTAGGAGAAGTAGTAGGAGGCTTAGTAGGGGATATAGACACAAGTACAGCAACATCGTCATACTGGAGTGCAGAGCTAACAGGACAACTAAGAAGTGCATTAGGAATGAATACAGCAACATCAAATTTAACAAAACAAGAAGTATATAGTGGCTGGAACTTTAGCACAATATGGGCAATAGAAGAAGGACAATCATTTGCCTACTTGCAAGGAATGTTAATACCAGATATGGTATATGACAATGTAAAACAACATGGAACAGTAGAAGGAACAGGAACAACAGCAAAACCATATATCATAACAACAGCAGAAGAATTAAATAAAGTAAGATATGACTTAAAAGGAAATTACAAATTAGGAAAAGACATAGACTTAAGTAGTATAGCAAAATGGACACCAATCGGAACAGAAGTAGATCCATTTACAGGAACATTTGATGGAGCAGGATATACCATAAGCAACATGAAAATACAAGGAAGTACAACAGAAAACTTAGGAACAGACATAGGATTATTTGGGTGGATTGATAGAGCAACCATCAAGAATGTAGCATTAGAAAACTATAACATCACAGGAGGAAGTGCAGAAAGAGTAGGAGGCTTAGTAGGATATGGACTAGCCCCAGCAATTACAAATGTATATACAAATGGAACTATTAATCTAGCATATAACAGAGTAGAATCAAATTTAATTGGAGGCTTAATAGGACAAGTAGAATCATCAGATGGAGCATCAGCGCAAATTACACAATGTTATGCAGGAGGAAGCATTACAACCCAAGTAGGGAATGATGTTGGAGGCCTAGTAGGAGGCGCACAAGGCACAGCAAAGAGAGTATCTATAACGAATAGTTATTCAACAGCTAACGTAAATGGAAATTCAACGAATGGCGTAGGAGGACTAGTAGGAGCAGTAACAACAGTAACAATAGAAAACTCATACACAATAGGAAAAGTACAAGGAAAAGGAAACTATGTAGGAGGCTTAGTAGGATACGAAAATGATGGAAAAGCATATAATTCATATTGGAGTGAAGAATTAACAACCCAAGCAGAAAGTGCACTAGGAATTAAACTAACAGCATCAAAACTAACGCAACAAGGAGGATACAGCAGTTGGAACTTTACAACAATATGGGCAATAGAAAATGGAACATCATTTGCCTACTTACAAGGAATGAAGATACCAGATGCGGTAACACAAATTGTAAAAGACAACACAGTCATGACAGGCTTAGGAACAGCAGCAAGTCCATATATCATAACAAGTAAAGAACATCTTAACATGATAAAATATGATATGACAGGATACTATAAACTAGGAAATGACATAGACTTAGGAAGCATCACAAGATGGACACCAATCGGAACAGAAGAAGTACCATTTACAGGAAACTTTAATGGAGATGGACATACTATAAAGAACTTAAAGATAGATGTAGGGTCATCATCAAACCTAGGAGATAATGTAGGACTATTTGGATATACGAATGGAGGAACAATTCAAAATGTAACGTTAGATAACTATAAGTTAAATGGAGGCTATGGAAATAACATAGGAGCATTAGTAGGATATGCAAGAGGAACAGCAATAATGAAGGTAAATACAAAAGGAAGTATCTATCTAGGATATAGTAGAGTAAACTCAGAAAATATAGGAGGACTAGTAGGATATATAGAAACAAGTATGACAATATCACAGTGCCATACAGAAGGAAGCATATCAGCATACTCAGCAGGATATCAAGTAGGAGGCCTAGTAGGCTGGGCAGAAGGAACCGTAACAATACAAAATAGTTATTCGACAGCGGAAGTAAGTGGATATGACAGCGTAGGAGGAATTATGGGATGGGCAACTAGAGGATACATTAATTACTGCTATGCAACAGGAAAAGTAACAGCAAGAGGAGAAAATGTAGGTGGCTTATTAGGAGGACGAGATAGTGGAAGTGCAAGCTCATCATACTGGGATATAACAACAACAGGAACAGAACAAGGAGTAATAGGAACAGGAAGAGACACAGCTACAATGCAAACAGTAAGCAATTACAGTGGATGGAGTACAACAATATGGAACTTAGTAGAAGGAAGCTATCCAACATTAAAATAAGAGCATAAGAAAAAAGTGTAGGAGGAGAAATCCTCCTACCACAAAAAATAAAAAGGAGAGAAAAAATGAGTGGTAAAGAAAAAAAGATGATACTAATACTACTAATTATAGTGGTAATTGCATTAGGAATACTATTTATGGTAAAAAACAAAAATAAAAACAAGGGAAGCGTTAATATAGGAGACGGAGACATTTGGAAAACAAGTGGAATAGACGTCAATGACGAAGCATACAAAGACAAAAAAATCTATGAAAAAGATGGAGATATTATCATAGAAGGAAAAGATGGAAGCCAAACAATAGAAAGCAAAAAAGGAGAACCAACAGACTTAAAAGAAACATCAGCACAAGAAAAAGAACAATATCAAATAACAGACGTAAAAGTGGATGTGCAAGGAAATAGAACAGGAATCACAGGAAAAGTAAAAAACAACACAAAAGATACAAGAAAAATATGTGTACAAGTAAAATTCTATTCAGATAACAGAGCGAAAGGCTCAGCAAGTGTAGTGCTAGAAGGAGTAAAAGCAGGAGAAACAAAGGCATTTGATATGTACGTAATGGGAAATATGAAAGGCTTTACACATAAAATAGAGGTAACATATACAAACTAAGAGATAAAAAAGCATCAGCTTCAAGCTGGTGTTTTTGGTTTGCTCAAAGGGGACGTAAAACTTAGAGCATATATATTACAAAAATGTTACAGATGATCCAACTCACCGTGTTGAGTTGATATATTTTTGGAGAGGTTTTTACCTTGATACTACTTACTTGGGGGGATGTACCTAAGAAATTAAACGAAGCAGCATCATGGAACACAAAGACTAATACCTGTTCTGTATATGGAGTATTTCGATTAAATGATGATGTTACATTCGAAGGAGGAGATGGCTCCGAAGATAGTCCATATACAATTGTGCTCGAAAAAGAATAAAGAGTTTTTGCAAATGCGAAAAAATATGTCATTATATAAAAGAAGATATATATTATTTCAAAAATATATCTTCTTTTTTTTCACATCTTATGATATGATTTACCCATAACAAACGAGGAGGGATAAAATTTGAAAATTACAGATATA
>CATKGX010000159.1 GCA_949747775.1 uncultured Clostridia bacterium
CTATCTCTTCTTCTAGTTACTTTTTTTGTTACATTCTTTGTAGCCATTTTCATTTCCTCCATTTCTGAACTTTTGAATTACATTTTTGCATATCTCATACTAAAATAAATTCAAAACATCGTTTTAAATTTATCTTAATCTATTTTTTGCTTTTACTTACTAATTTTCTAGGTCCTTTTCTTGTACGAGCATTTGTTTTTGTTCTTTGTCCTCTTACAGGAAGACCTCTTCTATGTCTTAGTCCTCTATAGCATCCTATTTCAGTAAGTCTTTTAATGTTTAGAGCAACTTCTCTACGTAAGTCACCTTCTGTTTTGTAACCTTCCATAGCTTTTCTGATTGCTTGTACTTGATCATCTGTTAAATCTTTTACTCTTACATCTGGACTTACATTAGCTTTTGCTAATATTTTTTGTGAGCTTGTTAAACCAATACCATAAATGTATGTTAATCCAATCTCAACTCTTTTTTCTCTAGGTAAATCTACGCCTGCAATACGAGCCATAATTTTCCTTGCACCTCCACTTGTTATTTCATTTTTTATTTTATTTTTTTTGCGTTTGGACTCTATTAAAGGTGAAATGCATTGGACCTAAAGCCCAATCTTTAATATGTTTTCAAACAATATATAAAACACAAACCCGATATATAACCTTATATATGACTTGTAGAAATCATATATAAAGTTACAGCCGCTAATCTTAAGATTTGTGTTATTAACAATTTAATTATCCTTGTCTTTGTTTATGTTTAGGATTTTCACAGATTACTCTGATAACTCCTTTTCTTTTTATTACTTTGCATTTTTCGCATATTTTCTTAACTGATGGTCTTACTTTCATTTCTTTCACCTCTACTTGATTTTAACTTTATAATATATTTTATTGGGTTAATTTTGAGCCTACTTAGCTCTCCAGGTAATTCTGCCACGAGTTAGGTCATAAGGTGATAACTCTACTTTTACTTTATCCCCTGGAAGAATTTTGATATAATTCATTCTTAACTTTCCAGATATGTGAGCTAAGATTTGATGTCCGTTTTCAAGCTCCACTTTAAAATTTGTATTTGGTAATGTTTCGACAACAGTTCCTTCTACTTCAATAACATCCTCTTTTGACATATTACCCTCCATTTTTTCTCTTTTATCTGCTATAACGGCTAATTACGCCATTTATAACCAATATCTTATATAGTATACAACAAAATTAAACTAATGTCAATATTTCCGGCTCTTTTTCTGTAATTAAAATTGTATTTTCATAGTGTGCAGATAAGCTGCCATCATCAGTTAAAATTGTCCAACCATCTTCGTCTTGGTATATATCCTTTCCCCCTATCATAACCATTGGCTCTATTGCCAGTGTCATGCCAGGTTCTAGTCTCATACCTTTTCCAGCTTTTCCATAGTTTGGTATTCCAGGGTCTTCATGCATTTGTTTACCAATACCATGACCTTGAAATTCTCTTACTACATTATAGCCTCTTTTTTCTACAAATTCGCCAATTGCATGTGAAATATCTCCAATTCGATTTCCTTTGACAGCATATTTAATACCTTCAAAAAATGCTTGTTTTGTAACTTCTACTAGTTTTTTTGCTTCATCTGATACATTTCCTACTAGAAATGTTCTGGCAGCATCTCCATGAAAACCATCTTTATATACTACCAAATCTATGCTAACTACATCACCATCGCAAATTATTTTTTTTGCACTTGGTATTCCATGTATAATTTCATCATTAATTGAAATACAAAGTGTTGCTGGAAAGTTTGGAACTCCTCTTACTCCACTTGGATATCCTTTTTGTGCTGGAAGTCCTCCATTCTCCTTAATAATTTTTTCTGCAAATTTATCTAATTCTAAAGTAGACATCCCTGGTTTTATTACCTTCTCTATCTCTTTATATACTAAATTTGTTATTCTACAAGCTTCTCTCATTAAATCTATTTCTTTTTTTGACTTTATCGTTACCAATCTAATTACTTCCTTTATCGTTTTCTAAATATGCTTTTATATTAGCTACTGCTTCATCCAATTGTTTTGGATAAACTGAGTATAGTCTATTATTTTTTGCATAAAATTCTAATAACTCTTTTGAATTTGCATGATATACAGCAAGTCTTTTACTAACTGTTTCTTCGTTATCATCTGCTCTTTTTGTTAAACTACTTCCACAAATATCACAAATTCCTTCTTGTTTTGGCTTCCTTGTTTCTAGGTTATATATTGCTCCACAAGATTTATTTGAACAAGTTACTCTGTTTACAACTCTTTTTACAATTTCACTGTCAGGAACATCTAGCTCAATTGCAATTCTTTTTTGACTTGGATTTTTTGCTTCTAAAAAGTCTCTTAAAGCTTCTGCTTGTGCTACTGTTCTTGGGAACCCATCTAATATAGCTCCTTCTTTTACATCATCTTCTGATAAGCGAGTCTTTACAGTTTCAATAGTTACTTCATCTGGAACTAGCATTCCATTTGAAATATAGCTTTCAATTTTTTTTCCAAGTTCTGTTTGTTTACTAATTTGTTCTCTAAAAATATCTCCAGTTGATATATGTGTTAGCCTCATATCTTCTGATAATATTTTTCCTATTGTTCCTTTTCCACTTCCTGGAGCGCCTAACATTACTATATACATTTTTTATTCTCTCCTATAATCTGTCTTACAAACGATTTTTATCCATTTGTAGTAACTGTGTTTCTATTATTCTATTAAAGTAACTTAAATCTAAACGCAATTATCAGAGGTAAATATTCGTGTATACTTGCACACATTTATCCTCTGATGATTGCCTAAATTTTATTCTAAGAATCCTTTGTAATGTCTCATTACAAGTTGTGACTCTAATTGTTGTACAGTTTCTAGCGCAACACCTACAACGATTAGGATTGATGTTCCACCAAATGCTAAATCCATATTTGGTATAAATCTTACAAGCATTGGTAGTATCGCAATAATAGCTAGGTATAAACCACCAAACCATGTTATTTTGCCTATAATTGACGCTAAATAATCTGTTGTTGGTTTTCCAGCTCTTATTCCTGGTATAAATCCACCGTTTCTTTTAATATTATTTGAAACTTCTGCTGGATTAAACGTTGCATATGTATAGAAAAATGTAAATCCTACAATTAACAATAAATATACAATAGCATTAACAATTGTATAACCAATTGCTACATTTGAACTTGAAGTTGCTATTGAAAATTTATATATTGTTGCCCAAAATCCTGTTTGAGCTGCAATGTTTGGTATAAACATTTGAATAATCATCGCTGGAAATGTCATAAAGCTACTTGCAAAGATAATAGGCATTACACCTGCCATAGCAAGTTTTAATGGTATATGCGTATTTTGTGCTCCTACCATTTTTCTTCCTACTACTCTTTTTGAGTATTGAACTGGAACTCTTCTTTCAGCTTGTTGTACGAATACAACTGCTGCAACTAATATAATTGCTCCTATAATAATTCCTAATGACATTAATAATCCAGTTGTGCTAAATGCACCTGTATTTCCAAATATTAATCCCCATATTGTTGTAACAGCTGATGGAAGACCTGAAACGATACCAACAAAGATAATCATAGAAATTCCATTTCCAATTCCTTTGTCTGTAATCTCGTCTCCTAACCACATTAATAATGCAGTACCAGCCATTAAAGATATAATAACTGAAAATCCTGTTGCAAAGTCTCCGTTAATAAATATTCCAGAAGCTTTGTATGATAGATATAGTCCAATTGCTTCAATTAATGCAAGCACTACTGTTAGTAATTTTGTATATCTATTAATTTTCTTTCTACCTTCTTCTCCACCTTCTTTAGTTAATCTTTCTAAAGAAGGGATAATCATTGCTAGCAATTGTATAACAATTGATGCAGTGATGTATGGACTAATTGACATTGCAAAAATAGAAAATCTTGAAAAAGCTCCTCCTGAGATTAAATCGATTAGTCCTGCCATTCCATTAGAACTTCCACTCATATATTGTGATAATGTAATAGTATCTACTCCTGGTACTGTAATAAAACATCCTAATCTAAATATTACTATTAACAATAATGTATATAATAGTTTTTTTCTAACTTCTGGTGTTTTTAGTGCGTTTTTGATTGTTTTAAACAACTAAATCACCTCTGCCTTTCCTCCTAAAGCTTCTATTTTCTCTGTAGCCGCTTTAGTAAATCTAACAGCTTTCACTGTTAACTTTTTATCTAATGTTCCAGTTGCAAGAATTACAATACCGTCATTTGCTTTACTAATAATTCCATCAGCAATTAAGCTTTCTGCTGTTACTTCTTCAGAAGTAGATTTATTTAACATTGTTAAAGTTACTTCTGTGTAATTTCTAGCATTGATATTTGTAAATCCTCTTTTAGGCAATCTTCTATATAATGGTGTTTGACCACCTTCAAAACCTCTTCTTACACCGCCACCAGATCTTGCTTTTTGACCTTTATGACCTCTTCCAGAAGTTTTTCCTAAACCAGAACCAATACCACGTCCTACTCTTGTTCTTGATTCATTTTTTTGTGCTGGTTTTAATTCGTCTAGTTTCATTACGCAATTACACCTCCTATTTTTTTATTATTTTTCATTATAGTATTTCTTCTACTTTTTTTCCTCTTTTTTTAGCTACTTGCTCTATTGTTTGCATAGATTTTAATCCTTCAATTGTAGCATAAACAACGTTTCTAGGATTGTTTGTTCCTATAACTTTTGTTCTAATATCTCTATATCCTGCAAGTTCTAGAACAGGTCTAACACTACCACCTGCTATAACTCCAGTACCTTCTTCTGCTGGTTTTAATAGTACATTTGCACTACCAAATTTTCCAACAAATTCGTGTGGTATAGTTGTTCCTACGATTGGAACTTCTACTAAGTTTTTCTTAGCTTCTTCAATCGCTTTTTTTATTGCGTCTGGAACTTCGGCTGCTTTACCGTTTCCAACACCAACATGACCATTTTCGTCACCAACAACAACTACTGCACTAAATCTAAAAGTTCTACCACCTTTTACAACTTTTGCAACTCTGTTAATCGCTACAACTTTTTCTTTTAATTCAGATGTATTTTCTGTTTGCACTTTCTTTTTTCCCTCCTTAACTCCACTTTTTGTTTTTATCGGGGACACATCTTTCCCCTAGGTTTCTCCCACTTGGGACAATATATGCCCTCTCTGGGTTTTCCATTTTATTTTTTTCTAAGGAATACAAATGTGTATACATTTGTATCAAATATCTGTAACTCACTTCATTCGCACAGCTATTAGAAATCTAATCCGCCTTCTCTTGCAGCTTCAGCTAGTTCTTTAACAACTCCGTGGTAAATATATCCACCTCTATCAAAAACTACTGATTTAATATTTTTTTCGATTGCTCTTTTTGCAATTAAAGCTCCTACTTCTTTTGCTGCTTCTTTATTTGCATGTTTTGTTTTTATTTCTTTGTCAAGTGTTGAAGCTGCAACTAAAGTATTTCCTTGTACATCATCAATTACTTGTACATATAAGTTATTATTACTTCTATATACACATAATCTTGGACATTCAGCTGTTCCAGAAATTTTTCTACGTACTCTTAAATGTCTTCTTTCTCTTTCAGCTTTTCTATTTGTTTTTGTAATCATCTTTTTCTCCTTTCTAATGAATGTAACAGCATTCATTTACTTTTAATAATTACTTCTATTTTGGCTTAGCTATTATTTTTTACCAGCTTTACCTTCTTTTCTTCTAATATGCTCTTCAGCATATTTAATACCTTTACCTCTATATACTTCAGGTGGTCTTTTTGTTCTAACAACAGCTGCTGTTTGACCAACTAATTCTTTATCAATTCCTCTAACTGTAATATGGTTGGCATCTGGAACATCAAAAGTAATTCCTTCTGGTGGATCCATCTCAACTGGATGTGAGTATCCTAAGTTCATTACTAATTGATTTCCTTTCTTTTGAGCTCTATAACCAACACCATTAATTTCTAGTTCTCTTTTATATTCATTTAAAACTCCTTCAATCATGTTGCTGATTAAAGTTCTTGTTAAACCATGTAAACTTCTGTTAAATGGTTCATCATTTGGTCTTTTAACTGTTACAACATTTCCTTCTAGAACAACTTCCATATTTCTATGTAAATCTTTTTCTAGTGTACCTTTTGGACCTTTTACGCTAATGTGATGTCCATCAATTTTAACTTCTACACCTTCTGGTACATTAATAGGTTTATTTCCTATTCTTGACATTGTTTTATTTCCCTCCTTTACTACCAAACATAAGCTAGGACTTCTCCTCCTAAACCTTCTGCTCTTGCTTCTTTATCTGTTTTAATTCCTTTTGATGTTGAAATTAGTGCAACTCCTAAACCATTTAAAACTTTTGGTAATTCATCTTTAGATGCATATACTCTTAGTCCTGGTTTACTAATTCTTTTTAATCCATCAATTACTCTTGCACCTTTTTCATCATATTTTAATGTAATTCTTATCATACCTTGATGTGCATCTTCTATTTCTTCAAATGCAGCTATGTATCCTTCTTTAAATAAGATGTTAGCGATTGCTTTTTTCATATTTGAGCTTGGTACATCAACTGTCTTGTGTTTTGAACTATTTGCATTTCTAATTCTTGTTAGCATATCTGCTATTGGATCAGTTGTATTCAAAATTTTTCCCTCCTTTAACTATCTTGCTTTAGGGTTATCTTTCCCTTAATTTTACCAGCTTGCTTTTTTAACTCCTGGGATTTCTCCTTTGTGAGCTAGTTCTCTAAAACAAACACGGCAAATTCCAAATTTTCTTATATATGAATGTGGTCTTCCACAAATTTTGCATCTATTATATTCTCTAGTTTGGTACTTTTGTGTTCTTTGTTGTTTTACTTTTAAAGATTTTTTAGCCATCTTTTTCTCCTTTCTTATTAATTCTTAAATGGCATTCCTAAAAGAGTTAATAGCTCTCTAGCTTCTTCGTCTGTCTTAGCTGTAGTTACGAATATAATGTCCATTCCTCTAATTTTATCAATTTTATCATATTCGATTTCTGGGAAAATTAGTTGTTCTTTAATTCCCATTGAGTAATTTCCTCTACCATCAAAAGAATTTGCTGATACTCCTCTAAAATCTCTTACTCTTGGAAGTGCTACATTAAATAGTTTGTATGCAAAATCATACATTTTTCCTCTTCTTAATGTAACTTTACATCCCATGTTAATTCCTTCTCTTATTTTGAAGGCTGCTATTGCTTTTTTCGCTTTTGTTATAATTGGTTTTTGACCAGTTATAAGTGTAACATCATTAATAGCATTTTCTAATGTTTTAGGATTATCTTTTGTATCTCCTAAACCTATATTAATAACTACTTTCTCTAGTCTTGGAACTTCCATTACTGATTTATAGTTAAATTTTTTCATTAATGCTGGTATAACTTCTTTTTCATATTGTTCTCTTAATATTTCCATAAGTCTTAATAGACCTCCTTTCCACTATTTATTTTATTTTGTTTCCGCATCTCTTGCAAACACGTACTTTTTCGTCTTTTTCTATTTTATAACCTATTCTAGCTGGTTTGTTACATTTTGTACATACCACATTTACTTTACTGCTGTGGATTGCACATTCTACTGGAATAATTCCACCTTCTTCTCCTTGCTTTCTAGGTTTCACATGTTTTTTTCTGATATTAACACCTTTTACAATAACTTTTTCAGTTTTTGGTATTACTTCTAAAACTTCTCCAGTTTTTCCTTTATCATTTCCAGATAAAACTTGAACTGTATCACCTTTTTTGATTCTCATTTCATTTTCACCTCTTTATTTTTAGATTTTGAAACTGCTTTTATAGAACTTCTGGTGCAAGTGATAATATTTTCATATAATCTTTTTCTCTTAATTCTCTTGCAACAGGCCCAAATATACGAGTTCCTTTTGGTGTTCCATCTTCTTTTATAATAACAGCTGCATTTTCGTCAAATCTTACATAAGAACCATCAGCTCTTCTTGCACCTTTTTTAGATCTTACAACTACAGCTCTAACTACTTCACCTTTTTTTACAACACCACCTGGTGTAGCACTTTTAACAGAAGCAATTATTATATCACCTATTTCAGCATATTTTCTATGTGAACCGCCTAAACATCTGATACACATAATCTCTTTTGCACCAGTGTTATCAGCAACTTTTAATATACTTTGTTGTTGTACCATTCTAACTATCTCTCCTTTCTTAAAATCAAATGAAAACCTTCGCATTACGGCGTCAATCTTCATTGTCAAATCCTCGATGTA
>CATKGX010000160.1 GCA_949747775.1 uncultured Clostridia bacterium
AATAATCCTTTGTCATTAGAAGAAAGAAAGGAGTAAAAAAATGGCAAGATATAAAGATGAACAATGTCGTAGATGCCGTAGAGAAGGACAAAAATTGTTTCTAAAAGGTTCAAGATGTTATTCAGATAAATGCAGTATTTCTAGAAGAAACTATGCACCAGGTCAAAATGGACAAAAAAAGAAAAAACTTTCTGAATATGGTACACAGTTAAGAGAAAAACAAAAAACAAAAGCATTTTATGGAGTAAGTGAAAAACAATTCAGAAAATACTTTGATATGGCTTCAAATAGTAAAGGAAAAACAGGTGAAGTTTTACTTCAAATCCTAGAAAGTAGATTAGATAATGTTATTTACAGATTAGGTTATGGAAGTTCAAGAGCACAATCTAGAATGCTTGTAACACATGGAACTTTCGAAGTAAATGGACAAAAGGTAGATATACCATCATACTTAGTAAAAGCAGGAGATGTTATTTCTGTAAGAGAAGTAAGAAAAGATAATGGAACAGTTAAAGTAAGTGTAGAAGAAAATGCTTCAAGACCAGTTCCAGAATGGTTAGAAAAAAATGTAGAAAAATTAAATGGAAAAGTTGTAAGACTAGCAGCAAGAGAAGATATTGACTTACCAGTAGAAGAGCACTTAATCGTAGAGCTTTACTCAAAATAATAACTAGAAGTTAGATTAGTAGAAAATAGAAATTAGATTATTAGATTTAAGAAGAAAAGGAGTAAGGACTTCTTAATCTTCTAAAAGCTAACATCTAGTCAAGGAGGTAAAAATGATAGAATTTGAAAAACCAAATATTAAATGCTTAGAAATAGATAAAGATGGTAATTATGCGAAATTTGTTTGTGAACCATTAGAAAGAGGATATGGTATTACAATAGGAAATTCTTTAAGAAGAATATTACTATCATCACTTCCAGGAAGTGCTATTACAAGTGTAAAAATAGATGGTGTTCTACATGAGTTTTCTACTGTAAAAGATGTAGTAGAAGACGTTCCAGAAATAATTGTTAACTTAAAAGGTGTAAGGTTAAAATTAGATAAAAACGAAGAAAAAGTGTTAAGAATAGACTTTAAAGGTCCAGGAGAATTAAAAGCAGGGGATATTATTACAGATGGTACAGTAGAAATATTAAATCCTGATTTACATATTGCAACAGTTTCAGAAGGTGGAATTTTTAAAGCAGAATTAACAGCTGAAATGGGAAGAGGCTATAACATGGCTGAGAAGAATAAAAAGCCAGACATGGCACTTAGTGTTCTTCCAATAGATTCTATTTTCACACCTGTAAAAAAAGTAAATTATTCTGTAGAGAATACAAGAGTTGGGCAAAGAGTAGATTATGATAAATTAACCATCGAAGTTTGGACAGATGGAAGTTTAAAACCTTATGAAGCACTAAGCCTAGCAGCAAAAGTTATGACTGGACATTTAGAATTATTTATAGATTTATCAGAAACTGCAAAAAATACACAAGTAATGGTTGAAAAAGAAGAAACTAAGAAAGAAAAAGTATTAGAAATGTCAATTGAAGACTTAGAATTATCTGTAAGATCATTTAATTGTTTAAAAAGAGCAGGAATTTCAACAGTTGAGGACTTAACAAACAAATCAATTGCTGAAATGATGAAGGTAAGAAATTTAGGTAAGAAATCATTAGATGAAGTAACTAATAAATTACAATTATTAGGATTAGACTTTATTAGAGATGAAGAGTAATTTTTGAAATTGAATAGAGGAGGGAAAATACCGTGGCAACAAATAGAAAATTAGGTAGAACAACTGATATCAGATTAGCAATGCTAAGAACACAAGTTACTGATTTAATATTACATGGTAAAATAGAAACAACGGAAAGCAGAGCCAAAGAAGTAAAATCTATGGCAGATAGCTTAATTGCACTAGCTGTAAAAGAAAAAGATAACTTTGAAACAGTTGATGTTAAAGTTTCTAAGGCAAAATTAGACAGCAAAGGTAATAAAGTAACAGAGCTTGTAAAAAGCAAAAATGGTAAAGAATACCTAAAAGTAGTAAGAGAAGAAACTACTGAAAAAAGACAAAAAGATATGCCTTCAAGATTAAATGCAAGAAGAAAAATGATGAAGACATTAAACAAAGTAAAAGATAGTGAAGGAAATAATATAGATTTAACTGCAAAACTATTTAACGAAATAGCTCCAAAATATGAAGGAAGAGTAGGAGGATATACACGTATCCTAAAACTTGGACAACGTAGAGGAGATGCAGCAGAAATCGTTATATTACAATTACTATAGTAACAAAAATGAGAGATTGGAAGCAATCTCTTATTTTTTTGTCACCAAAGGGGGCGGGTTAAAGTAGACATGAAGAAAGCAGGTTACTTATTATAGCAACCTGCCCTTTTACCTATAAAGTTACTTTATGCTAAAATTTTTAAAGAGCTTAATGTTGAATTCCTTGCTAGCATTACGTGCATGGTATACTAGCTATTTCATCAGAGATATGCTTATATAGTGTTTGGAAAAAGATATAGATCTCTGTTAGTCCTTCATGGCTTAAAGCATAATTCAAACGTTCTTGTGAACTCAGGTGAGAATATAAATGCTTCATATTGGAAACAATCTGAAAATCAGGCATTGCCAGATAAAGAGAGGCAAAGCTGTTTCTCAAGTTTTTAATAGCAGCAGAACAGCATTCGATATCTCTTGAGCAAGTGTCATATGTCTTTAAATCATCAATAGTTTTAGAAACCATTCTTAAAGCCATTTCTAACTCTGACCTGTACCGCTGTTTAGTGACTATCTTGTCCTGTGCCATAAAGATAACTCCTTTTCTAGGCTACAACCCATTAATATAATATGTATGCTCTATCTTATATCACATTAATATCTTTCTACCTTTTAGTTTTATCAATTAATCATGAAAGACTTTGTTCAGTGCTTTGTTAATTTCTGTTAGCAAATGATTAAAAATTGAGATAATATCTTCTTTACTATCTTTATTTGGCAATACTAAGTTAAAGAAGTTGTCCTTTTCTAAGAAAGAAGAATAAATCTGACTGATAGATTGGAGCAACTGAAAACTTGGTGTTGTTGCATAAAGAGCAATCAACTCATGCCGCGTTTTCCATGCGGGAACTTCACAATAAAGAGGATCTTGATATGGCTCAATGCGTTTAAGAGTTTCAGTAATCAATTCTTTTGCTGAATTTAATTCAATCTTATAAAGCTGGGGGTCTTTAGTTTTAACCATAAAGATAACTCCTTTTCTGGGTTACAACCCATTAATATAATATTTATGCTCTAGCTAGAGCAATATATGTAGTATATCACATTATGTAGAACAATGCAAACATTATGTTGAGTGCTAAATAGAATATTAATATGGTGAATATAAATGAGTTTTCTAAGTAAGTGATACTATAAAGCTATATGAGATAAAAGCACACTTTTTTATTTTTTTCATAATATATTATAGTATTTTTGGAAGAGGTAAAAAATATGATGGAGTTTATTGTAAATGGCATATTTTGGGTATTGGCCATATATGGTTTAATTGAGTTAATCAAACAAGTTGTTTATATTTGTACATATACAAACTTAAAATCAGACGGAATTTATGTGATTATTGCAGCTAAAAATCAAGAAAATAGAATCGAAGGATTTTTAAGAACACTACTATTTCGCCTAATTTATGGAAAAGAAGAGTGCGTAAAAGATGTAATTGTAACAGACTTAGATTCTACAGATGACACAATGAAGATTCTAACAAGATTAAGTAAAGATTATGACTGTATTAAAGTAGCGAATTGGAGAGAATGTAAAGAGGTAATAGATAGTATTGATGAAGCAAGATAAAATTTTAAACCTCTTACATATTGCAAAAAAATGGGATTACTGATATAGTATAGAAGAGATAAAATACATAGTGATAGAAAATAATATTCATATGAATAAGATAAAACAATTTTGTAAAATATAAGTAGATGATGAAGGAGCTTAAACAGTACATTGGAACTAGAAGGCGAAGTAAGAGAGATTATATATAAAAATGAATTAAATAGTTATTGCATTGCTGTTTTTGAAACGTTAGATGGCAATGAATTAACAATAGTAGGGTATCTTCCTTTTATTAATATAGGAGATACCTTAAAAGTTATGGGAAAAATGGTAGAACATCAAGAATATGGTGAACAATTTAAAGTAGAGACTTTTGAAAAGATGATGCCACAAAGTATGGAAGCTTTAGAAAGATATTTAGCAAATGGAACAATTAAGGGAATTGGACCTGCTACTGCGAAAAAGATTATAGAAACTTTTGGAGAAGATACGATAAATATATTTAAGTTTGAACCAACGAAATTGGCACAAATAAAAGGAATTACAAGGGATAAAGCAATTGAAATTTCACAAAGTTTTGTAGAGAACTGGGAAGTTTGGCAAATTGTAGGATTTTTAGACAAATTTGGAATTGGTCCACAAAGTGCAGAGACCATTTATAAAAAGTTGGGAATTAATGCAATAGATGAAATACAAGCGAATCCATATATATTAGTAGATTTAGTGAACAAAGTAAATTTTAATCAAATTGATAAAATGGCTTTGGATATTGGTATGGAATATAATAATGAGAAACGTATCAGAAGTGGTATTAAGCATGCACTTATTTTATCAACTTATAATGGGCATTGTGCAGTAATTTATGAAAATCTTTTAAAGTTTGTTAATGAACTGCTAAGGGTAAATGAAGAAGAAATAGAAGATGTACTCATTAATATGAAGGTAAAAGAAGAGTTAGTGATAGAAGAAAGAGAAAACGAAGAGTGGGTATATTTGCAAGCATATTATCAAGCAGAAAAAAATATTGCAGAAAAGCTAATAACTTTGGACCAATATACGAATATAAAAAAAATTGACCGTTTTAAAAAAGAATTAGAGTTGTTTGAAGAAAAGACAAATATAGAGTTATCAGATGAACAAAAAGAAGCAATTACGGCGATTAATGACCATAATGTGTGTGTGATTACAGGAGGACCAGGAACAGGTAAAACAACGATTATTAAAACAATTATTGATTTATATAAGCATAATGAAATGAAACCAGTACTGTGTGCTCCAACAGGACGAGCTGCCAAAAGAATGACAGAGACAACGGGAGAAGAAGCAAAAACATTGCATAGGTTATTAGAAATAGGAAGTATTGTGGCGAATGATACACAGAATGTAAATACGAGTCTTTCAGTAGCACCAATTGATGCAGATATTATTATTGTAGATGAAATGTCTATGGTGGATGTATTTTTAATGAATTATTTATGCAAAGCTATTTACAATGGGACTAAATTGATTTTGGTAGGAGATACAGACCAGCTTCCATCTGTAGGACCAGGAAATGTGTTAAAAGATGTTATACAGTCAGAAACCATTACTACGATTACATTAAATAAAATTTTTAGACAAGCTGCACAAAGTAAAATTGTTATTAATTCTCATAGAGTAAATGAAGGGGAACATTTTATTTCAAAAGAGGAAATGGAAGCAGAAGAAAATAACTATTTAGAAGATTTCTTTTATATTAACGAAACAGACAAAAATAAAATACTATTACAAGTGCTAAGTTTAAGTGGAGAAAGGCTAAAAAATTACGGAGATTACGATTTTTTAAAAAACATACAAATTATTACGCCAACCAAAAAAGGAGACTTAGGAACAAAAGAATTAAATAGGCAGTTACAAGAAAAGATAAATCCAGAAGATGAAACAAAAAAAGAAAGAAAATTTGGAGACAGCATTTTTCGAGAAGGCGACCGTATTATGCAAATTAAAAATAACTATGAGATTTACTGGGAAAAGCGAGAACCTGTTTTTGAAGCTGGAAGCGGAATTTTTAATGGGGAATTTGGAACCATACAAAAAATTAACAATGAAGAAAAACAAATGCAAATTCAATTTGACGACGAAAAAATTGCATGGTATGCCTTTAATGAACTAGAACAAATAGAACATGCTTATGCTATTACAGTTCATAAAGGACAAGGAAGTGAATTTGATGTAGTCATTATGGTGGTAGGTCCGTCCGCTCCAATGTTACTAACTAGAAATTTATTATATACAGGAATGACAAGGGCGAAAAAGCTTTTAATTATGATAGGAAATAAAAATGTAATAGATTTTATGATACAAAATGCAGATAATAAAAAAAGAAATACGGGGCTTGGTTTTAAATTAAGAAAATGCATTTCGTAGAATTATCTTAAACAGCTTTGAAAGTGCACGCACATAAGGAATACGCAGATATTAATATTCGAATTCGGGGGATTTGTAAAGGAGTAGAATGGATTTTATTAGTAAAATACTAGACTTTATATTTCCGCCAGCATGCGGTATATGTGGTAAATTAGGACAAGGTTATTTATGTTCAAACTGTGAGAGGGAACTAGAAAAGTATAAAATTAGAACTAATATTAGAACACAAAGATATCATTTGTTTCGCTATGAGCAAGACATTAGAGATAAAATACTAGATTATAAATTTAATGATAAATCTTATTTATATCATTTGTTTTATGAAATTTTAATAAAGGATAAAAATGCTTGTGAATTTTTAGGCGATTATGATATAATCGTTCCAGTTCCAATTCATAGAAAAAGAAAATGGAAAAGAGGATATAACCAATGTGAATTGGTTGCTAAGAAAATAGGAACTAATTTAGGAATTTGTGTAGTAACAGATGCCTTAGAGAAGAAAGTTCATACCGTGCCTCAAAGTAGTTTGTTAAGACAGGAAAGATTACAAAATGCAAAAGATGTATATAATGTTAAGAATCCGTCAAAGATAGAAAATAAAAAGGTAGTAATTTTTGATGATATATATACAACAGGAGCAACTGCATATGAATGTAAAAAAACACTAGAACTTGCAGGAGCAAGAAAAGTAGGAGTAATGACAATTGCAAAAGATTAGGGCACAATATAAAAAATAACGAAAGAAAGGAATGGTTAAATAATGGAAGATTTAGTAGAAAGTATATTAGATTATATAAGGTCTGATTACACAGACTATGCTATTATGGTAAATGGTGAATGGGGAAGCGGAAAAACCTATTTTTGGAACCACAAAATTAGACCTAAAATAGAGTCAATGCAATTAAATGGAAAGAAATATACAGCAATTTATATGTCTTTATATGGTATTTCAAATTTAGAAGAAATTAGTAAAAAGATATTCATTGAAACCACTCAATTAATGGATAAAAACTTGAAAAAGTTTATGGATGCTAGTGGTGTTGCAACAATTCCTGAATATGCAAAAACAGGGTTAGATATGGCCAATTTCTTTGGAGTAACACAAAATGGAGATAGAATTGACTATGGAGAGTTTTTCTCGACAGACGATAAAGTGCTTTGTTTTGATGACTTGGAAAGAGCCAATGTAGATGTTATTGATATTTTAGGTTATATTAATAATTTTGTGGAGCATGACCACATTAAAACAATTATTATTTGTAATGAAAAAGAATTATCAACAAAATTAAAAAATAGTAATCTGGAAATGAAAACATTTATTGCAACATATTTATTGGATAAAGAGAATAAGTTAAACATCAAGACAGATAAGCCAATGGTAGAAAGAATTCGTGATACCATAGAATATGTTTTTGACAAAGCAAATGATTACGAAAGAATTAAAGAAAAATTAATTGGTGAAACTTTTGAATATGTGCCAGAGTTTAATTACATTATTAATGGATTACTAATGCGATATGAAAAATACCCTGATTTAATTCGTTTTTTAAGAGAAAATACAAATTTAATTATTACGACTTTTAACAAAAGTGGAACTAGAAACTTGAGAATTTTGAAACATTCATTAACAAATTTTAAAAAGATATTTGATATGGTAAATAAAGCATATCCAAATACAAACCATAGAGTATTGCAAACAATGCTAATTTTTACAATTGCAATTTCATTTGAAATTAAAGCAGGTAAGATTACAAAAGATAAGTTTGTTAATATTAATAATAACGAAGAATATAAAGCAATTTTAGTTTCTTCAAGGGTATTTATGGATAACCGTCAATTCTACATTAAAGAGTTTGATAACAATTATTACTATAACTTTAAAGCTGAATATCGTTTCTTTAAATTTATAGAAATTTATGTACGTACACGTATATTTGATATGAGAGTTTTTAAAGAAGATATGGAAGTTATTAGAAATACAATTGATACAGATAAACTTCCAGCTTATAAAAGGTTACTAACAGAAGAGTATTGGAAAATTTCAGATGACCAATTTAATGGAGTAATTGATGAAGCCTTAGATGATGTGAAAAATGGTAGAATTGAATTAATTAATATTGTAAAATTGTTTGCGTATTTTGCTTACTTTGTAAAGAAAGATTTAATTAATTATGATATGAAAACAATTAAAAGTGTATTTTTAAATGGTATGAATATTTCATCACTTACTTCATCATATTGTGATAATGTAGAAGAAGAATTGTCAAGAGTAGCATTAGAAGACGATATGTCAGATGATATGGATGAAATTTTAAGACATTTTAACAATATTAATAGTAAATTGGAAGAAAAAATGTACATGGAAAAAGCAGAAGATATATTTAGATGCATTCCTATGAAAATGGAAATGTTCTATGACAAATTTGATAAAGAGTGTATGCAAATACCAATTTTTAAATATTACGATGTATTCCAAATGTTCCAAAGAATCTCGTGTGCAAGTAATGAAGACATTGTAACAATTAAAGAAAAGTTACTAGATAGAGCGAAAAGACATGGAAAAGAGTTACAAGAAGAACTTCCAAATTTAAGAAAACTAAAACAAGTAATGGATGACTATATAGATGGAAAAGAACCAACTATCAAAATGGTTATGTTACAAGATTTTGCAGAAGAACTTGGAAATATTATTAAAGAATATAAAGAGCAAGAAGCAAATGTAGAAGGACAAAATGGAAATATAGTAGTTTAGAAACAATAAAAAGCGAAAGTGTAAATGAAAGAAGATAGGGAAAATGAAAGAGTTTATAATAAAGCATAAGACAAAATTAATATTTATTTTAATTATGATGGTAGCAATAGGTGTAAGAATGTATCATTGGCCAACAGGAATTACACAATTAAACTGCGATGAAGCAATGACAGCAGTAAATGCAATGACAATGGCAGAAAGAGGAACAGACATGTATGGAACAACTGGTCCAGTATATTTAGAAGCCTGGAGAGTAGGAGGACAAAGTGTTGCATTATTTTACTTGACCGCATTTTTTATGAAAATTTTTGGAGTTTCTATGGTTACGATAAGACTTCCTATGCTATTAATTAGTATAATAGGCTTAGTTGTTTTCTATGATTTAGTAAAAAGAATTTTTAAAAGTAAAAAGGTTGCACTAGTGGGGTTAGGCTTTTTAGCGATATGCCCATGGCATATATTACAGTCAATATGGGCAATTGACTGTAATATGTTCCCACATGTTATGTTGTTTGCAGTATATTTGTTATACAGGGGAGTAACTGGTAAAAAGTGGTGTTTATATACGTCTATGATTTTCTTTGGTTTTTGTATGTATTGTTATGGCGTTTCCATATATGTAGTTCCACTATTTTTATTAGTAACAGCAATTTATTTAATAAGGACCAAAAAGGTAACAATAAAAGAATTAATATTATGTATTTTAATTTATGTAGTAATTGCTTTACCAATTTTTACGATGTATTGTTTAAACTTCTTTAAAATCCAAAGAGATATACATATAGGTCCAATAACAATACAATTTTTTGAAGGAAATATTAGAAAAGACGATATGATATTTTTTGCCGAAAATGTTGGGCAAACTTTTATATCAAATGTAAAAGAATTAGCCAAAACAGTTGTCTTCGGATGTGATGGTTTAGAATGGAATGCAACTCTTTTCTTTGGTACATTATACCATGGTTCTTTAATTATATTTATATTAGGAATTATTGTATTAATAAAAGAGGTGTTAGGAAATAAGAAGCAAAATGAAGTAAGGTCAAATACTGATTTAGAGTATGACAAGACAGGGATGATTATTATGACTCTTTGGTTAATATTTAGCTTTATTTTAGGAGTAATTGTTAAGTCAAATGTTAACCGTTTAAATTGTGCATGGTATCCAATGGTATTCTTTATAGTATTAGGAATTAGTAAAATGATGAACCATAAGAAAGTATATTATACTCTTTTGGTTGCATATTTAACAGCTTTTATAGCATTTTCTGTCTATTTGTATGGAGTTCATACAAATGTAATTGATATGTCAAGCTGTTTTTCAAAAAGATATATAGATGCTGTATATGCAGCGGGTGATATAAGCAAAAGAGAAAATAAAAAAATGTATTACTATGATAACAGAAGGGATATGTCTATGCTACTATACAATATAGTGGCAACGAAAATAGATCATACAGAAATAGAATCAATAATAGCAAGTAATGTCGCAATAGAAAAATTGACAAGGGAGAATAGTATATTAGTAATTGATCAGAAATATATTCAAAATAATTACTTATTTGGTATACTAGACATATCAAATTATAATCAAATAGAATTTGCCGATTATAGGGTATTATATTGTAAATAAAGTAAAATGCAAAACACTTATTTAAATAATAAGTGTTTTTGTATATATCAGGATAAAAAAGATTAAAATAATGAGTAAAATATATTTCAAAATTTTTCTTTTTTTTGTATATTTTTTTCTTTTTAAGAAATAATAAAAATAAAAACATTAAGGAGGAAAATTATGAAAGCAACAGGTGTTGTAAGAAGAATAGATGATTTGGGTAGAGTTGTTATACCAAAAGAAATAAGAAAGACATTACGAATTAAAGAAGGTGACCCTCTAGAAATATTTACAGACAAAGAAGGTGAAGTTATTTTAAAAAAATATTCACCAATTGGAGAATTATCGGAGTTTGCAACAGAGTATGCAGAAACGTTAGCAAAAACAACAGGTCATATTGCATGTATTACAGATAAAGATACTGTTATTGCAGTGTCAGGAGGACCTAAAAAGGAATTTTTAGAACAAAGTATTAGTAACGAATTAGAAAAAATACTAGAAGATAAAGAAAACTATACCAGTAAAGAAAATAATGATTTAGCTGTACCAATCACAAAAAATGATAATAAAGAAAGAAGATTTAATTCACAAGTGGTTTATCCTATTATATCTGATGGAGATGTCATAGGAAGTGTTATTTTATTGTCAAAAGACACAGGAACTAAAATGAGTGAAGTAGAGCAAAAAGTAGTACAATCGGCAGCGACATTTTTAGGAAAACAAATGGAAATATAAGTAATACTTCTGTAACATGATTGTAACGAAAATGTAATAATTACGCAAACCTTTGAAAATAAAGGAAAAACTGGAAAATGGAAAAAGTAGAAGAAAAAAATTACTTGCTAATTGTGAAGATGTGTAGTATAAATATAGTGATGATATACTATTTTGAGCTACAAAGGAGGAAGTAAGAATGGAAAATAATGCTGGTTTACCTTCAGAGGTAAGTGTTTGGTCAAAAATAAGAAACTTTTTGTGTCAAGATGTTGAAATTACTTTAACACCAAAGCAAGAAAAAGTATTCCAAGAAGTACATGATTTCTGGTATCAAGAAATAACAGGACAAAAGGTACGTGACTTTTTATTCTATGATATTACTGGTGAAAAAGTAAAAAATTTCTTATTCAAAGAAATTGAAATTACAGATAATATAGAATTATAAAATATGATTTAAAATTGGTTTCATAGAAATAGATAAAAATAGAAGAAATTTTTATTTATTTTTATGAAATCATTTTTTTGTGTGGAACTATTGAAATTGGTTTTGTTTTGATATAAAATGATACTGTTTAGGTAATACTAAATGTATAGATACTAAAAATAGTGTCTATTCTAAAAAAATTAGTAGAGCAACAAAATTGCTCGGATGGAGGTTTTAATATGTCAATTAGAGTTGGAATTAATGGATTTGGAAGAATAGGAAATCTAGCCTTTCAAGCAGCGTTATCAAGAGGGGAAGTTGAAGTAGTAGCAATTAATGATCCTTTTATTACAGCTGATTACATGGCTTATATGGTAAAATATGATACAGTTCATGGAAGATTTAACGGAGAAATTTCTTCAGAAGAAGGAAAGTTAGTAGTAAATGGAAAAGAAATAAAAGTATATAACGAAATGGACCCAAAGAATATTCCTTGGGGAAATGACGGAGTAGATTATGTATTAGAATGTTCTGGTGTATTTACAACACTTGAAAAAGCAAATGCTCACTTAGAAGCAGGAGCGAAAAAAGTAATTATATCAGCACCTTCAAAAGATGCACCAATGTTTGTTATGGGAGTAAATAATGATCAATATACACCAGATATGAATATTATATCAAATGCATCTTGTACAACAAACTGTTTAGCACCACTTGCCAAAGTTATTAACGATAATTTTGGAATTAAAGATGGATTAATGACAACAGTTCATAGTACAACAGCAACACAAAAAACAGTAGATGGAGCTTCTAAGAAAGATTGGAGAGGCGGACGTGCAGCGGCAGCTAACATTATTCCATCTTCTACAGGAGCAGCAAAGGCAGTAGGAAAAGTTATTCCAGAATTAAATGGAAAATTAACAGGTATGTCATTTAGAGTACCAACAGTAGATGTTTCAGTTGTAGATTTAACATGTAACTTAGAAAAACCAGCAACATATGAAGAAATATGCGAAGCAGTAAAGAAAGCATCAGAAGGAGAAATGAAAGGTATTCTTGACTATGTAACAGATGCAGTTGTGTCATCAGACTTTATTCATGATGCGCACACTTCTATATTTGATGCAACAGCAGGAATTGCATTAACAGATACATTTGTAAAATTAGTTGCTTGGTATGATAACGAATGGGGATATTCAAACAAATTAGTTGATTTAGCAATTTATATTTCAAAAAAATAGAAAGAAGAAATAGAGATGAATGAGTTAAAAATGCATGGGATATATAGACCTTTAAAGGTAATTTATATATGGTAGAAGATGTAGCGACACATAGCGAAACAAGGGAAAGCTATGTTATATATCGAAGATTATATGGCGACAATAGTTTATATATAAGACCATATGATAACTTCTTGTCAGAAATAGATAGAGAAAAATATCCTAATGTAAAACAGAAATATCGCTTTGAATTACAAAATATTGAAAGTGTAGCAAGTAAGTTTGAAGGGAGATAGAAAATGAATAAAAAAACAATTAGAGATATTGACCTAAAAGGGAAAAAGGTGCTAGTAAGATGTGATTTTAATGTGCCATTAGATGAAAATAGACAAATTACAGATAATACAAGAATTACATCAGCACTTCCAACGATTCAATACTTAATGGAACAAGGAGCAAGAGTGATTTTATGTTCTCATTTAGGTAGACCAAAAGGAGAAGTAAATGAAAAGTATTCTTTAAAGCCAGTTGCAGAAGAATTATCGAAGTTATTAAATAGTAATGTAAAACTTGCCTCAGATGTAACAGGTCAGAGTGCTAAAACTGTAACAAAGGGTATGCAAGATGGAGAAGTAGTCCTTTTAGAAAATGTTCGTTTTGATCCAAGAGAAGAAAAAAATGATGATACATTATCAAAAGAATTTGCAGATTTATGTGATGGGATTTATGTGAATGATGCTTTTGGCGCAGCACATAGAGCACATAGCTCAACAGAAGGTATTTCACATTATGTTGAGGAAGCTATTTCGGGATTTTTAATGGAAAAAGAAATAGAATTTTTAGCAGGTACATTAGAAAATGCTAAGAAACCATTTGTAGCAATCCTAGGTGGTGCAAAAGTTTCTGATAAAATTGGAGTGATTGAAAACTTATTAGACAAAGTAGATAAGATTTTAATTGGTGGAGGAATGGCATTCACATTTTTAAAGGCAAAAGGATATAATATTGGTGATTCTATTTGTGAAGAAAATAAAATAGAAGAAGCAGAAAATATTATAAAAAAAGCTAAAGAAGCAAATGTAGAATTAATTCTTCCAATAGACATAAAAGGCTCAAAAGAGTTTTCAAATGATGCGCCAAGTGAAGTAGTAGAAGCAGATAAGATACCAGAAGGATATAAAGGACTAGATATTGGACCAAAAGCAATTGAGGATTTTGCAAAACAATTAGAAGGAGTAGAGACCATTTTATGGAATGGACCTTTAGGAGTATGTGAGTTTTCAAACTACAGTATTGGAACAGAAAAAGTAGCAGAAGCAATTGCAAAAAATGAAACTGCAATATCTGTTGTAGGTGGGGGCGATTCAGTTGCTGCTATCAAGAAGTTAGGATTACAAGACAAATTTACACATATTTCAACAGGTGGTGGAGCATCACTTGAATTGCTAGAAGGAAAAGAATTACCAGGATTAGCTTGTTTAAGCAATAAATAAGAAAGAAAAAAGGTGTTATATATGAGAAGAAAAGTAATTGCAGGAAACTGGAAAATGAATATGCTTCCTAATGAGGCTATCAGAATGATAGAAGAATTGGCACCTGAAGTAAAAAATACGCAAAGTGAAGTAATACTTTGCGTACCTTTTACTGATTTATTTTATGCACTACTAACAGCACAAGATACAAATATTAAAATTGGTGCACAGAATATGCATTGGGAAGAAAGTGGAGCATATACAGGAGAAATATCTGCTGGGATGTTAAAGTCAATTGGTGTAGAGTATGTTATTATTGGTCATTCAGAAAGAAGACAATATTTTAACGAAACAGATGAAACAGTAAATAAAAAGGTAAAATCAGCATTAAACGCTAATTTAAAACCAATTGTATGTGTAGGTGAAACTTTAGAAGAACGCGAAAATGGTAAGGCAGTAGAGCTTGTGACAAGTCAAGTTAGAAAAGCGTTAGAAGGGCTAAGTAAGGAACAAGTTCAAAGTATAATTGTTGCGTATGAACCTATTTGGGCAATTGGAACAGGAAAAACAGCTACATCAGAGGACGCGAATAGTATGATTAAAGAAGTTAGACAAGAAATTAGAAATATTTATGGACAAACAGTAGCAGATGGAGTTATAATACAATATGGTGGAAGTGTAAAATCTTCTAATAGTAAAGAACTATTTGAAACATCGGATATTGATGGAGCATTAGTTGGTGGAGCAAGCTTGAAAGCAGAAGAATTTGCTAAAATTGTAAACTACAATAACGAATAAGCTTATGAAAAGATACTTTTAGAAGAATATCATAAAGCCTGTAAAATAAAATAGAAGAATAGGAAAAGGGGCAGTAACGAAAAAATGGATAAAAAATTAACAATGCTAATGATTTTAGACGGATTTGGGATTAACGAAAGCGAAAAAGGAAATGCAATTAAACTTGCCAAAACTCCTAATATAGATAAACTAATGAAAACCTGTCCAACAACAGTTGTTCATACAAGTGGTCTGGAAGTAGGACTTCCAGATGGGCAAATGGGAAACTCAGAAGTAGGGCATACCAATATTGGAGCCGGAAGAGTAGTTTATCAAGAATTAACAAGAATTACAAAATCAATTGAAGATGGTGATTTTTTTAGTATACCAGAATTTGTAGAAGCGATAGAGCACTGTAAAAAATATGGTACAAAACTGCATATTATGGGATTACTATCAGAAGGTGGTGTTCATAGCCGTCTTCGTCACTTATTTGCATTATTAGAACTTGCAAAAAGAAAAGACTTTGAAGATGTGTATGTACATTGTTTTATGGATGGTAGAGATACTCCACCAACTTCAGGCGAGGGATATATTGCTCAGTTAGAAGAGAAAATGCAGGAAAAAGGTGTAGGAAAGATTGCAAGTATTTCTGGAAGATTTTATAGTATGGACAGAGATAATAGATGGAATAGAGTTCAAAAAGCGTATGATGCTTTAGTAAATGGTATTGGAAATAAAGGAGTAAGTGCAATATCTGCTATTGAGGCATCTTATCAGAAAGAAGTATTTGATGAATTTGTAGAGCCAACAGTCATTTATTCAGGGGAAGAACCAATTGCAACAATTAGCCCAAATGATGCTGTTATTTTCTTTAACTTTAGAACGGATAGAGCAAGAGAGATTACAAGAACATTAGTAGATACAAATTTTAAAGAATTTGAGACAAAAGACTTAAATTTATATTTTGTATGCTTTACTCAATATGATGAAAGTATGCCAAATGTACAAGTAGCTTTTAAACCGGAAATTTTAGAAAATACTTTTGGAGAATATATTAGTCATAAAGGTTTGACACAATTAAGAATTGCAGAAACAGAAAAATATGCACATGTTACTTTCTTTTTCAATGGAGGAGAAGAAAAACAATATTCAGGTGAAGATAGAATTTTAATACCATCACCAAAAGTAGAAACCTATGACATGCAACCAGAGATGAGTGCAGAAGAGGTAACTGTTAAAGTAGTAGAAGCCATTAAGTCTGGAAAATATAACAGTATTATATTAAATTATGCAAATCCAGATATGGTAGGACATACAGGAAATTTAGAAGCAGCAATTAAAGCGATTGAAAAAATGGACAATTGTGTACAAAGGGTGGTAGAGGCAGTTAAAGAAGCAGAAGGAACTTTAATAATTACAGCAGACCATGGAAATATAGAACAAATGATAGATGAAGCAACAGGAGAGCCACATACAGCACATACAACAAACCTTGTGCCATTAATATTAGTTGGAAAAGATGATGTTAAACTAAAAGAGGGAAAATTAGCAGATTTAGCACCAACAATGTTAGATATAATGGGATTAGAAAAACCAGAAGAAATGACAGGCATAAGTTTAATTGAAAAAATATAGGTGATAACAAAATCATCTGGAGGGCATATGATAAAAACACCAGAAGTAAAAAAAATATATGCAAGCTTGCAGAAGCAACTATTCTATTTGATTCCAGAAAAATGGGATAGAATTTATTTGTATGCTTCTGTGATTGATCAAACATTAAACTTAGAAACAGGAGAATTATTTTTCTATTATTATCCTAAGGGAATATTAAAGAAAAATCCAGTTAATGTGTATGAGATTCCCAATAGATTTGATTTAAATGAGGAAGAATATATTAAATTAGTGGAAAAGTTATATTATACCATAAAGGACCTAAGACAGATATATAAAGATGAAGGGGCTACTTTATGGTCTAATATAACAATAAAGCTAGAAGGTTTAAAATTTGAAATAGAATTTCATTATGAAAATTTAACATATTCTAGGTATTCTAGTGTAGAAAGACATATTATTTGGAAATATAAATATTTGGATATTCCACTAGAAAGTTTTAATCGAAAAGAAAAGAAGCTGATTCAAGATTATATAGATACAAGTGTATTAGACTTAAATGAAATGGAAACATATACAGAATCTATTTATAAAAGGCCAATTAAAAATGTAATAGAATATAACAGAGAAAAAACGCAGTCAAATGAGGAGGAAGAATCAGAATCACAAAGATTAGAAAAGGAAAACAAGAAGAGGTTTGAAGAACAAAAATATACATACACATATACAAGAAAGCAAAGAAAAAGTTTAAAAAGAGAATATAACAAAGAAAAGACAAAACCAAAAGAACTTAGTTATATAGAACAAATAGAGGCTCAAAGAAATAGCGTAAAAAGCCAAATTTTAAATCATTTATAACAGTATAAACTGCTGTAAAAATAGATAATCTAAACAAAGAAAGGAAGAGTTTAAAATGAAAGATTATTTAGGAATTGAAAGTGTAAAAGCACTAGAAGTATTGGATTCAAGAGGAAATCCAACAGTACAAGTAGAAGTAGTAACAGAAGGAGGATTTTCAGGAGTAGCTATGGTTCCATCAGGAGCATCAACAGGAAGCTTTGAAGCAGTTGAATTACGTGATGGAGATAAAGATAGATACTTAGGAAAAGGTGTCTTAAAAGCAGTAGAAAACGTAAATACTAAAATTGCAAAAGCAATAGAAAATATGAACGTTTATGACCAAGTTAAAATAGATAAAGCTTTAATAGAATTAGATGGAACAGAAAATAAGGCAAAATTAGGAGCAAATGCTACACTTGGTGTATCATTAGCAGTTGCAAGAGCAGCGGCAGCTTCACTAGGAATGAGCCTATACAACTATATTGGTGGAGTAAATGCAAAAGAATTACCAGTTCCAATGATGAACATTATGAATGGTGGAAAACATGCAGATAGTGGTTTAACAGTACAAGAATTTATGATTATGCCTGTTGGAGCAAAAACATTTAGTGAATGTATGAAAATGGGTGTAGAAGTATACCATAATTTAAAGAAAGTATTAAAAGAAAAAGGATTAGAAACAGCAGTAGGAGACGAAGGTGGATTTGCACCAAGCGTATCTAGCGAAAAAGAAGCAGTAGAATTAATTTTAGAAGCTATTTCAAAAGCTGGATATGTAGCAGGAAAAGACGTTTGCTTAGCATTAGACGTAGCTGCAACAGAAATGTATGATGAAGCAAAGAAAATAGGAAAAGATGGATACTATTTCTGGAAAACAGGAGAATTTAAAACAAAAGAAGAAATGGTAGAATTTATTGTAGACTTAGCAAACAGCTATCCTATTATCTCTATCGAAGATGGTTTAGCAGAAGAAGACTGGGAGTCTTGGAAAGTATTAACAGAAAGAATAGGAGATAAAGTACAACTAGTAGGAGATGACCTATTTGTTACAAATATTAAAAGATTACAAAAAGGTATTGACAACAAGACAGCAAATAGTATATTAATAAAACTAAACCAAATTGGAACTTTAACAGAAACATTAGATGCTATTGAACTAGCACACAAAAATGGATACACAGCAGTTGTATCACATAGAAGCGGTGAAACAGAAGACACAACATTAGCAGATGTTGCTGTAGCAACAAATGCAGGACAAATCAAAACAGGTGCACCATGTAGAACAGATAGAGTTGCAAAATACAACAGACTATTAAACATAGAAGCAGAACTTGAAGATATAGCAATATTTCCAGGAAGAAAAGCAATAAAATAATATAAAGGGGATGGAAATCCCCTACATATTGGGGTATCGCCAAGCGGTAAGGCATCGGACTCTGACTCCGACATTCCTGTGTTCGAATCACAGTACCCCAGCCAAACCTATATCATACGAACAAGAAGGGGGTATACAAAACTAAATCATCCCAACAACTAGTATTGCCACATGATGCAAAAGTTATATATTTTGTGGGAGGATTTGCAATTAATTATAAAATGAAGTAAAGTGGACTTTTATACTACAGAGTCCACTTTTTTCTGTCGACCTTCAATTGTGTAAAAATACTAGTAGATCGACAGTCATGCAAAGATGCTAAAAATCAACTTTTTATAAAAAAGACTAGAAAAAATAAGAATAATTTGCTAAAATATAAATAGATCGACAGAAATAGTAGAAATAAGCATTGAAATAACTGAATTTGAAATAGAGCTGTTTTAATATAAATAGAGTAGAATGTAAATTATAAGCATCATTGCAAGCTTGCATAAATCTTTCTTGTGTTTTAATATAAATAGAGTAGAATGTAAATTTATGTTCACTAGGGCGTTCCCCCCTCCTTCGCTACGTTTTAATATAAATAGAGTAGAATGTAAATTCTTGAATATTTTTACGAATATATGACATAATAAAGTTTTAATATAAATAGAGTAGAATATAAATTTCTAAAAATTAGGAGAAGACAGACAAGAGTTTATTCATTTCAATATAAATAAGATAGAATGTAAATTACTATATTTTTGAAAAAGTAGTATCATTTTATAAGTTTTAACATAAATAGAATAGAATGTAAATTTGGGAAAAGACTGTGATGATTATTTACGATATATGTTAGGTTTTAATATAAATAAAGTAGAATGTAAATAATATAGTAGGTGTAGATATAGGATGAGAGATGTGGTTTAGTTATCATAAAAGCCAGAGATATAATTTAAAAGTATCTCTGGCTTTTATGATTAATGCTTAAATATTTTTTATCTTTTTCATATAAACAAATCTAATAGTAGTAATGATAGAAATAACAACAATAGTACCAAGTAAAATAAATGAGCTATCTCCTGTTTGAGGAATAATGGTAGTTGCAACAGTGTTGTCATCAGGCTCTATTGGTTTTATAGTTGGTGTTTGTGGTTTTTCTGGTTCTACAGGGGTGTTTGGCTCTGTTGGTTGTTCTGGCTGAGTAGGTTTGGTATATAATACTTTTACTTTTGATGTTTCATCAGAATTTTCTTCCAATTTCGTATCATTATATATTCCGTCAATTTTTATATTTGTATTAATAGGTAAGTCTTTGTCTACTATATTTTTGTCATAGTTATCTTTTAAAGTAAGTTTGTAGCTTAATGTAGCAACTTCACCTTCTTTTAATTCGTCAATATTCCAAGTAATAGAATTATCAGATGTATCTAATGTATCAGATACTGTTCCGATATTTGGCAAAGTATCATATGTAAAATTAAAGTTGTCTACAATTGTTTGTGTTAAATAGTCTTTTATTGTAATATTTTTTAGAGTATAGTTAATTGTAGTAAGAATACTATGATATATTTTTTCTACAATAGTTGTTTCAATTTCACTATCTTGAATATAGTAGTAACTACTAATTGTAGAATTCTCTATTGTTCCAAATACTTCTTCAGCTAAAGCTTTATATGTTTTATGGCTTTGAGTTTCTATTGTTTCTCCATTAAGACCAATCATAGTTCCAATAACAGTAATTCCACTTGCTTCAATTTGTTGTAATTTGGTTTTTGTTCTAGTTGCAACATCGCCAATATATGTACCAAAGCAACCAGCAATATCATTATTAGGAACACCATCTGTTAAAACAATCATATAACGATTCGTGTTTTCATTACTAGAATAATTTTGGCTAGCAATTGTAATACCAGCTTCAATATTAGTTCTTGGTCCAGCAGTAGTGGTTTCGATAGATTTGATTGCTGATTGTATATCTGTTTTAGAGTTATTTAATCCTAGAACTAATTGGGCATCATTTAATGTTCCTTCTGTTTCACCTTTGGTAGAGTCTAAACTAGAAAAGCTAACGACACCTATTTTTGCATTTGAAGTAGCTGCAAACAATTTGTCTACTAAAGTATTAGCAGAATGAATAACAGCTTGTTTTCTAGTAATGCCATTAATACTATTACTTACCATACTTGAAGAGTTATCAATGACTAGAAATACTTCAAGTGGTTTTTGAACTTGTTCTACCGTTTTTATATTACTTACAGTAAGAGTAACTGTAATAGAGCGTTCTTCTTTACTGAATCTTGTTATTTTTCTTTCTAATTTTGCAAGAGTACCAACATTTATGGTACAAGTATTATTTTCTACTAATTCTAAACTAGTAGTTTCTTGGGACATCAGTGGATTTGCCGCAAAACTTTCACAAGAGAAAGCAAGTAGCAATAAAAATAATGTTAAAACATATAACATCTTTTTCACATTTTTTAAATTCATTTAAATCAACCTCCTATATTATGTAATTTACTTTACATAACGCACAATATCCATTATATACCAGATTTACCAAAAATGCAACACTTTATGTAAAATGAAACAGCATTTACTTACAAGATAATCTTTTTACTTTATACAATTCTGCCATCTTTTTTGACTTGAAAAAATGAAAATTATCATATATAATATGCAAGAATTAGAAAAATAGGATAGGAAATAAGAATGAATAGACAAGAAATACTAAATAAATATGATAGTGAGGATGAAAGATTACTCATATCGAAAATGTTAGACAAGATTGAATTGACGCAAAAGAGGAACACTGTAGAAAATACAGATTTTTTAGATATGCATCAAAGAGGGATTTTGGAAAAAGTATTAAAGGGGATGGCATATAAAAATTATGTGTTTTATGGAGGCTATGAAAATAGTGAAAGGCAATGTTAATTTTATATCCTGAAAAATTAGAAACAGTATTTGAAAATAAGTATTTTGACTATAATCATATTATGCAAGTGATTAGAATTATTCTTCCAAGTGAAATAAGAGGAAAATATACACATAGAGACTACTTAGGAGCAGTAGTCAAAGTAGGAGTAAAACGTGAAAAAGTAGGAGATATTTTAGTAAGTCTTGATGGAGCAGATATAATTGTAAGTCAAGAGATTACTTCATATTTAGATACGAGCTTGCGAGAGTTAACAAGGTTTAGTAAAAGTGAGTTTGAAATTCATAAAATAGAAGAATTAAACATTATGCCACCAAAAACAGAATTAATTAATATTATTATTCCATCTATGAGAATGGATAGTATTGTATCTGAATTAATAAAAACTTCACGTTCGAAAGTGTTAGAGATTATTAATAGTGAAAGAGTATTTATTAATAATGAAGTAGTTACTAAAAATGCGAAAATGTTAAAAGATAATGATATCATTACAGTAAGAGGAAAAGGAAGATTCAAAATAAAAGGAACAATCAATACCACGAAAAAAGGAAACTTGGTTTTAGAAGTAGAAAAATATATATAAATTAGGAGAAAAAGATGATTATTAATGGAAAAGAATTAGCAGAAAACATAAGAAGTAGTTTAAAATTAGAAGTAGATAATATGAAAAAACAAGGTATTACTCCGAAACTTGCAGTTATTATGGTAGGAGACAACAAGGCATCAGAGGTATATGTACGTAATAAGAGCAAAGCATGTAATGAGATTGGAATTGAATTTGAAGAGTTTTTGAAGGATGAAAATACTTCACAAAAAGAGCTAATAGAGCTAATTGACATGTTAAATAGTAGAAATGACATACATGGAATTTTACTACAAAGTCCAATTCCAAAACATTTAGACATAAGAGAAGCTTTTAATAGAATTAATCCTAAAAAAGATGTAGACGGATTTCATCCAATTAATGTAGGAAAACTTAGTATTGGTGAGGATAGCTTTATTTCGTGTACACCATATGGAATTATGAAAATGTTAGAGGCTTATCATATTAATGTAGAAGGCAAAAGAGCAGTAGTTATTGGCAGAAGTAATATTGTAGGGAAGCCAGTAGCACAATGTTTGTTAAATCAAAATGCAACAGTGACAATTTGTCATTCTAGAACACAGGATATTGCAAAAGTAGTACAAGAAGCAGACATTGTCATTGCAGCTTTAGGAAAGCCAAAATTTGTAACAGCGGATATGATAAAAGAAGGAGCAGTTGTCATAGACGTAGGAATTAATAGAAATGAAGAGGGAAAATTAGTAGGAGATGTAGACTTTGAAAATGTAGAAAAGAAAGCATCTTATATTACACCAGTACCAGGTGGAGTAGGACCTATGACAATTGCAATGCTAATGAGCAATGTAGTAAAGGCTGCAAAAGAAATGTAGTTAAATAAAAAATGGGGATAATATATTCGGGGGATTTCAGAAGAAAGGAACCTTATGAATATTGAATTAGATAAAAGAAAAATAAAAGAAATAAAAATGGGAGATACACGATATCCATCAAAATTGCTACATATATATCATCCTCCTAAAATATTGTATGTACTGGGAAATGAAACAATATTAAATGAACCTTCAATTGCAATTATAGGGTGCAGAGATTGTAGTAATTATGGAAGAAATAGTGCTTATTATTTTGCAAAAGAGTTAGCCCAAAGAGAGATTATTACAATTAGTGGGTTAGCAAGAGGAATAGATACTTATGTACATAAAGGAACTGTAAGAATAGGCCATAAAACAATTGCAGTACTAGGATGTGGACTAAATATAGTGTATCCTCCAGAAAATAAAGAATTATATAAAGACATTATTCAAAACGGAGGAGCAATTGTTTCAGAATACCCATTAGGAACAAAACCAGAAAAACACCATTTTCCAGAAAGAAATAGAATTATAAGTGGGTTATCGGATGGGGTATTGGTTATTGAAGCTAAAAAAAGAAGCGGAACTTTAATTACGGTGGAACATGCATTAGAACAGGGAAAGGATGTATATGCTGTTCCACGGAAATATTGAAAGTCCAAATTCTTATGGAACAAATGAATTAATTAAACAAGGAGCAATTCCTGTAACAAGTATTGACGATTTTTATGATTTATGAAATAATAAATCGAAACAAGAGATAAAGGAGAGCTTTTTAGCATGGAAAACACAAAAGCAAAGCAGAAAAATGTAAAATTATATCCAACATATAAAATGTTTTCTTGGGATATGTTATTTTATTATGCAATTATATATCTGTTTTTTACGCAAGTAAAAGGTATTTCGGCAGCAGATGTTATGCTTGCAGAATCTTTTTATCCCATTTTTAAAGTTCTATTACTAATTCCAGCAACGATCTTAATAGATAAAATAGGAAAGCGAAGAAGTCTAATTATAGGCAATTTGTTTATTGCACTATCAACATTGACATACATTTTTGCGACAAGTTATGAAATGATTGTACTAGGAGAGTTTTTTTCAGCAGTAGGTTATATTATAAAAGGTGTTTGTGAAACTAATATGTTATATGACTCACTAGAAAAAAATGAAAAGAGAGGTATGTTATTTTCGAAAATAGATGGAAGAGCAACTTCATTTTATTTTTATATAGATGCATTTTCATCAATTGTATCGGGCTTTTTATTTGCATTTAATGGTTATTTACCAATGATATTTTGCTTAATTACGAATCTTATATCTATTGTTATGGCAATGAACTTTGAAGAAATTGATGACGCACCAAGTAATGAAAAAATAACACTAAGGAAAGAAGTGAAAGAATTAAAAAAATCTTTAAAAGGAATTTTTAAATCGCCTAGACTTAGAAATTTATTACTTTTTGGCGCAATATTTGCAGGAATTTTGTCAACTTTAATTACATTAAGAAGTAGTATATTAAGTGATATAGAAGTGCCAGCACAATATTTTGGAATCATTTTTGCAATATTAGGAATTATTTCTGGTATTGCAGCTAAAAACCAACATAAAATTCATAAAAGGTTTAGAAATAAAACTTTGGCTATTTTATCATTGCCAGTAGTAATTTCTTGTGTTATTTTAGGATTATGGTGTGTAGCAGGTTTTGATAAAGAACTAACAATTATAGTTGTGTTAATGGTATTCCTAATACAATATATTGCAAAAGGTCCATTTAATACATTAATAAGGCAATATTTAAATAATTTTACAAATACAACATTAAGAACGAAGATATCATCATCATATAATTTATTAGAAAGTCTATTTCGTTCAATGTTTAGCTTGTTTGCTTCGTTCTTATTAAGATATACGTCGACTGCCAATACACTAACAGTTGTTGGATGTATTGCAACAGTAGGAATCGTACTACTATTAGACAACATGAGAGAAAAAGTAGGACTAAAGCCAGAAGAATATAAAGAAAAAGATATGAAAATATTAGAATTGAAATAAAATAGATATTGACAGATAAAAATATTATCTATAAAATAGAAGAAACAAAAAGATAAAACAAATAAAAAACATAAGCAAAAGTGATATACTAAAGTGTATCAAAGGGAGGAAATATGTACGTTTTTAATAAAATTACGGTAAATCCACAATTACCAAAAAGAATTAATAGGTTAGAAGATATTGCAAACAACTTATGGTGGTCTTGGAATACGAATTTTTTAAAGTTATTTAAAGAGATTGATATTGACTTATGGGAGAAAGTGGAGAAAAATCCAGTAAGATTTTTAAAACAAGTATCACAAGAAAAATTAGAAGCAGCATGCGAAAATCAAGACTTATTAAAAAAGTATGATAAATTTGTAGATGATTTTGATAATTATATCAAAAGTAAAAACACATGGTTTAGTAAAAGATATTCAAACAATACAAATGACTTAATTGCCTATTTTTCAGCGGAATATGGGCTAGACGAAACAATACCAATTTATTCAGGTGGTCTTGGTATTTTGTCTGGTGATCATTTAAAATCAGCAAGTGATTTAGGAGTTCCACTAGTTGCAGTAGGGTTATTATATAAAAATGGATATTTTAATCAAAAAATTAGTGGACAAGGTATTCAAGAAACAGAGTACAAAGATATTGAAATTAGCAATTTACCAATTTTACCAGTAAAAGATGTAGAAGGAAAAGATTTAATTATTTCAGTAGATATGCCCAAAAAGAAACTATATTTGAAAATATGGGAAATTAAGGTAGGAAGAGTAACACTATATCTAATGGATTCAGATATAGATGCTAACATTATAGAATATAGAGGAATTACCAAAACACTTTATGGTGGTGACCAAGAAATGCGTATTTCTCAAGAGATTGTATTGGGAATGGCTGGTGTAGAGTTATTAAGAAGATTAGGACTAAAACCAACAGTATACCACATGAATGAAGGACATTCATCATTCTTAATTTTAAAGTTAATAGAAAATACGATTAAAGATAAGAAGGTATCTTTCCAAATTGCAAGAGATATTGTAAGCTCAAAAACAGTATTTACAACACATACGCCAGTTCCAGCAGGAAATGATATTTTTCCAGTAGAATTAATGGAAAGATATTTCAATAACTATTGGGAAAAACTTGGTATAGAAAAATTAGATTTCTTTAGAATGGGAATGAGACCAAATGCAAATCTAGATAGTGGATTTGATATGGGAATTTTGGCTTTAAAAGTAGCAGGAAAGAAAAATGGTGTTAGTAAATTACATGGTGCGGTATCACGTGAATTATTTGGAGATGCATGGCCAAATATTGCAGCAAATGAATCACCAATATCTTATGTAACAAATGGTATTCATACGTGCTCATGGCTTTCACCTAATATGAAGGCATTGTATAATAAATATTTAATGCCATATTGGCAAGACAATATTCAAAATGATCAAGTATGGGAAAAAGTATATCAAATTCCAGACAAAGAATTATGGAATGCACATCAAGAAAGAAAAGTAAAGTTACTAGAATTAGTAAAGAAAAGTACAATTCAAAGATTGCATAGATCAGGATATCGTTATGAAGATATTCATAAAATAACAGAATGCTTAAATCCAGATGCATTAACAATAGGATTTGCAAGAAGATTTGCAACATATAAAAGAGCAACTTTAATATTTAAAGATTTGGAAAGAATTACACAAATATTTAGTAATATAGGAAAACCAATTCAAATTATATTTGCAGGAAAAGCACATCCAGCAGATAAAGAAGGACAAGACTTAATAAAATATATTCATGAAATATCAATGAAGCCACAATTTAGAGGAAAAATTTTCTTACTTGAAAACTATAATATTGCAATGTCTAGATATTTAATTAGTGGTGTAGATGTATGGCTAAACACACCAAGGCGTCCAATGGAGGCTTCTGGAACAAGTGGGCAAAAAGCATCTGTAAATGGTGTTATTAACTTTAGTGTACTAGATGGCTGGTGGGCTGAAGGATATGATTCAAAAAATGGATGGACAATTGGTACAAATGCAGAATATGACAATTACGAAGAACAAGATAGAGCAGATAGTGATAGCATTTATGCTACATTAGAAAATAAAGTTATTCCAATATACTATCAAAAAGATGAAACAGGAATGTCAGCAAATTGGATTAAGATTATGAAAAACTCTATTGTATCAACAGGAGGAAAGTATAGTACTTCTCGTATGCTAATAGACTATGTAGAAAAATTCTATATGCCATTATGCAATTTATATAATGAATATTATACAAACTTAGAAAAAGTAACAGAATATAATTTATGGAAAAATGAACTATATAATAACTGGGAAGATATTATTATTACACAAGAAAAAGACAATTTAGATAATATTACGATAGATGCAGGAAATAACATAGATGTAAAGTGCAAAATACGTTTGCCAAATATAAATGTAGACAATATAGAAGCACAAGTATATTATGGAAGAATACAAGAAAATGGTGTAGTAGATGACATTATGGTAATACCAATGAAGCTAATAGAAGAGGATAAAGATGCAAAACAATATACTTATACAGCAAAAGTACAATTAGTAAATGGCGGAAATTATGGTTATACATTTAGAGTAATGCCAAAACATGAAATGTTACTAGATAGTGAAAATTTAGATTTAGTAAAATGGATTACTCAGTAAATTATTACGAAAAATAAGAAATAATATAAAATGATATAAATAAGATAGTAACCCTAGTAGATTTATAGAATTTACTAGGGTTTTATAGTGCATACAATGAATTATATTTTAGAAAATAGAATAGGAGAATTTGTTATTTTTTAGAAAAAAGTGAAAAAAATTCAAAAAAGTATTGACATTTGTAAATATATTATGTATAATAAAAAAGAACTCCGAAATGGAGAATACATTTTGAAAGAAGGTTGTGCGTGTGAAGCGATGTTGCATCAATTTTAGTAGCAAATATTAAAGTTACACAGCGGCCAGGGGAACTCCCCTACACGAGTGGCAAAAACCACACTTGAAGAAAGGAGAGGTACGATGCCACGGTATCCATCAGGATTTACCTAGTAACTAAGGTACAACCGAATAACATTAAAAGCGAGGGCAATGCTCTCGCTTTTCCTATATTTAAAAATAAATCATATAATCAATGTCTGGAAATATACAGTCTTGTTTTTGAATAGCCTTTAGGAATGTTTCGTCAATTTCATCATTTTTTACTTGTTCATATAATTTGGTAAATCTACCAATATGGTCTTTAATTCTTTTTTTAGCATAATCTACCATTGTTCCATTTGTAATAATAAATAGCCAATCACTACTTTGTGCTAGAAGAAGTTCACGAGCACATTGATTTAGGGCTTTTCTGCGAAGAGATGTCTTTTTTTCGTTTGGATATAAATGGGTTAGTTCTACCATTCTGTCACCAGCTACATGTAAATGTCTATGAACATAATCATTACTTTGATTTAACCACACTTCGCTATATCCATTTGCTCCCCAGCTTGAACGACAAGGAGTGGCAACTTGCATTAGCGGATATTTGTCTATATATTCACTAGGCGTAATAAGTTTAAAGTTGCTATTATCATAATAAATCTTTTTAAATAAAATATATAACCAATAAGGACCTTCATACCACCAGTGTCCATAAAGTTCTGCATCATAAGGACATAACACAATAGGTGGATTTCCCGTAAGAGGGCTTAGGTTTTCTATTTGTTTTGCTCTACTATCAAAGAAGTGTCCAGCTTGCTTTTCGGCAGAATCTTTTGCCCATTGAGGATTATAGAAATCTTTTTCACAGTCTTTGCCAGTAATTCGGTAATACTTAATACCAGTAGGAACTCTTGCACCATTACAAGCAATATATGGCTTAATATAGTCATAAGGTGCATCATAGCCGATATCTCTATACCATTCACGATAATTAAAATCACCTGGATAGCCATTAATAGAACTCCATACTTGACGTGAAGATTCAATATCACGACCAAAAGCAACAACTCCTTCAGGAGAGACAATTGGAGCAAAAGTGCCATAGATAGGAGTGGGATTTGCATATAAAATACCATGGGATTCTGTAATAATGTAGTCAATGCCAAATTCTTTTAAATATTTGTCAGCTTCTGGAACGTAGCCACATTCAGGAAGCCAAATGCCACGTGGTTTTTTACCGAAATATTTTTCATAAGTTTGGACTCCAACTGCAATTTGCGCTTTTACAGTCTGCTCTGTTACATATAAAATAGGGAAATATCCATGTGTTGCACCACAAGTAATAATTTCTAAAACGCCAATATCTTGAAAATGTTTAAATGCTTGTATTAAATTGCAACCATAAACATCTTTAAAAATATGTAAGTCATTGCTATATCTGTCATAATAATATTTTGATAATTCATTTAATCGTTTATCATATTTTGTTCTTTCTAATTCTTTTTGAGCAAGTTCGACATGCTGTTTTAAATATTTGATATATCTTTTTTGTAAAAGCTTGTTATCTAGCATATTTAAAAGAGGAGGAGTCATTGACATTGTAATTCTAAAGTCAACTTTTTCGTCCTCCAATTTTTGAAAATTAGTAAGAAGTGGAATATATGTTTCAGAAATAGCTTCATATAGCCATTGTTCTTCAAGGTAATCTTCGCTTTCGGGATGATGTATAAAAGGTAAGTGTGCATGTAGCACAAAACTTACGTATCCTTTTTCATTTGTCATTTGAAATAACTCCTTTAGTTAAAAAATTTAAGGACGTATAAAATTTTTAGAACGTCCTTTTAAAATGTGTGTTTATTTAAAAGTAGAACTACTAGATGTTGGAAGATTTAGTCCATCTTCGTCCATAGAAAGTTCATTTTGATAAAGTTCTTGATATAAATCGTAAATATTATATACTTTTCCAATTTTTTGTAAAAAGGAAAGTGAAGAAATATTTTTTTCTTCAGTGATATTTGTTTTTATATTTCTAAAGAAAACATTGTGATTTAGTTTATCAAATAAAATGTGATTATTTGGTGTTTCTATTTTATTTGAGTACGTGATATATAAACATTCATTTTCATAATAAGGTGCAAGATTTTTTGTTTCATCTGTGTGATGAGAGGTAGAGGTAAATTTTCTAATTAAATCTACTGTATATTCGCAACTTGCATCATTTATGTGTAAATACCAACTATTTGCAAAATCATTTATTTCAGTTTCAAAAGAATAATTCATCGTTTTATTTGTGATTAACAAATAAGGTTTAGTTACTTCAAAGAAATTTTTGCCATATTTTTGAATATAAGAATTTCTATCTTCATCTGAAATATCCCAATAAATAAACAAAGTAGTTGGAGTTTGAGCTAAGATTTTGACAACGGTTTGATTATATCGAAAAGGTAATTCGTAAAATTCACTTGCAATAACAGGATTTATAGTTACTGTTTTAGAATTATCTTTAGTTTGTTTTTTTGCTGTGCTACGAGATTTTGTAGTAGCTACTTTTTTTGTTTTGGCAGAAGAAGTAGTTTTTGCAGTTGTTTTTTTACTACTTGTTTTAGCCAGAGCCTTTTTAGTAGTAGTGGTAGTAGTCTTCTTTGCAGTTGTTTTTGCTTTTTTAGTAGTTTCTTTTTCTGATTTTGCTACAGCTACTCTTTTAGTACTTTTATTTTCTTTTGCTGTTGTATTATTTAATTCTTCATTTTTTTCTTTTGCAATTCTTGGCATTTTGTCCTCCGATAAAATCTTTTTTATAATCATATATCAAAGCTTAGATAAATTCAAGAGAAAATAGCAATAAATTAGAAAAAATGTTGAGTATTGTTTTTATATAGATACAGCCTGAAATTATGTAAAGAAGTAAATGATAAAAAGCGAGAACAATATTGACCCAAGTATATCAGTTGGATAAAATTAGTATAGATTATTGCATTGCTATGAGGTACCGCTAAGG
>CATKGX010000161.1 GCA_949747775.1 uncultured Clostridia bacterium
AACTTTGAAAGTTTATTAAATATGGATGCTATATCAATTATTAATACACTACTAACAGAAAAGAAGGTACTCGCAATATTTTGTGTATTAGAATTGATAGTGGTGTCTTTTTTAGTTTTATTTACTAATGGAACAAAAAATATATATCATAGTGAGAAAGTAAAATTGACAGATAAGTTAGAGATTCCAACACCAGTTCGGAGATCGGACAGCATGGAACTTCATGGTGGTTACAGAAAAAAGATTATGAAAAGGTTTTTAAATATCATGTGATAAATCGAAATCAAGAATATAATTCAGTTTGTTTAGATTCAGCAGGTATTATAACAAATTTTGAAAAGACAAATGATATAGAAAAGGTTTATTTTATAGATGATAATCTTCATACTTTATTAATTGGAAGTTCAGGATCACGGCAAGAGCAGATCAATTTTGATTCCAAGCATAACAATGCTTCGGACTTGCTCGGAGAGAACCTATTCATTAGTGATGTTAAAGGAGAATTATATTTATATACAGCAGAGAAATTAAAAGAGCTAGGCTATGATGTTATTGCATTAGACTTCATTAATTTTCTGAAAAGTAACCATTATAATTATTTGGATTTAGTTATCAATGCAGTAGAAGAAGACGACATACCACTTGCAGAAAGTTTGGTAAATGATATTGTAAATGTTTTAGTTGAAAAGAACGACAAGACAGAACCAATTTGGGTAAATGGCGAGATGAGTGTTATTAAGACAGCAATAATGGCAGTCGTTTTAGAAAACGAAGGAAAGAGAGAATATCAAACATTAACGAATGCTTATTATTTTGTAGCAGAAATGTTTAAGACAGATGAAGATGGTGAGATGCTCATTGATAAATATATGAAAAATAAAGATGCTAACGATCCAATAAAGAAGTTTTTTGCCGTAGCTCGGTACAGCACCAAGTAAAACAAGAGGAAGTTTTGTGGCTGCAGCACTTTCTACTTTGCAAATGTTTGTAAGTGAATATGTTGCAGATACCATACAAAAATCTGATTTTGATTTAAGAGATTTCGCAAAGAAAAAGACAGCAATTTATATTCTTTTAAGTGATGATAAATTAACATATCATAAATTACGGAAGTCTTTTGGTGCAACAGTTATATACTGCTATTGTAGATATTAGCAGAGAAGCGGGTGGTGAATTACCAATTCGAATGAATTTCATTTTAGATGAATTTGCTAATTTTACTAAAATAGAAACATTTCAAAGTATGCTTACAGTTTCTAGAAGTAGAAATTGTCGCTTTACAATTGCACTTCAAAGCTTTGGACAATTAGAAGAAAAGTATCGGAAAAGAAGGTACACAAAATATTCTCGACAATTGTGCATGGATATATTTAAAATCAAGCAATATTGATACAGCCACCAAAATTTCGGATAAATTACGGAACATATACTTGTCAAAGTTATGGCGAAAGTAGTAATACAAATATCAAATATAATAATTCAAGTAGCAGCATGAGTCTAATTTCAAGAAAGTTATTAACGCCTGATGAAGTATTAAAAATAGAAAGTCCAAATATTCTTGTTATGATAGCAGGCAAACCACCTGCTTTATTAAATGTGCCAGACATTAGCAAAATGCATTTTAATAAACTAAATGGAATGGGAACAAAAGAAGAAAATCAAAAGCTAAGAGTTGAAAGGGAAAACGCAAGAAAGGTAAGAAAAATATCGGAATCAAAAATATGGAACATTTGGGATAAAGTAAAGGACAATGATTTCGATGAAATAGAAGAAACAGAGGAACTAGAAACACTTCGAGAAAACTGGAGAGTTAAGAAGGGAAAGGAGAGTTTTGAAAATCAAGAAGGAAACAATTAAGAAGACAGTTAAAATAATTGCAAAAATATTAATATGGATAATTTTCCTATTTACATTTCAACAAGTTGTTCATGCAAGTAGTTTTGAAAGCACAAAGCTAGTAACAGGAACCAAAAGTTTAGTAGAGGCAATTATCAGTTGGTTAACAGGTATAGGAATCACAATATGTGGAGGATATTTCATTTACTATGTATACTGTCTAAAGACAAATGATGAAGGAGAAAGAAGGAGAAATATTCAAAATATAAAGACTACATTAATCAGTATGGTATTAATAACTTGTCGGACTAGCTCTTATTGATGTGATTTTAGGATTCTACAAGTAAGAAAAAATAGAGATTTTTTCTATATAAAGTAGGTGATGCTAGATGGCAGATATGCTTGTGGAATTAATACAGAAATTTATTGATGGCTCAGAGGCAACACTGAATTCACTATTCAAGTCAATGGTAAATTTAGTATTTTTTATAGAAAGAGAGTTAAACGCAATACAAGTACAAGGAGGAGCAAAAATAGATTTTAATGGCATTTATCAGGTAATCTTCAGCTATGCCTGTTTCATTTTAGTAGTTGTTTTTATTAGTAAATTAACAAAAACTTATTTTTTACATGATAATGGAGATCCTGAAAAGAGTCCAATTCATCTTGTAGTAGGAATGTTAAAAGCAGTTATTGTAATGATTTGTTTTAAGGAGGTTTATGATATTTTTGTAGGAATTACATCAAATATTTTAAATAGTATTCTAGAAGCAATGCCTGTACAAACTGTCAGTTTAGCAGAGGCATTAAGCAATAATATAACAGGTGGTATTTTTACAGCAGTTGCCTGCTTGATACTACTTATTACATGGTTAATACTCATTTGTCAATTCATCATGAAACGGAATAGAAATGTTGCTAATGAGAATGGGCATACCATTTGCAACAATACGGTCTTTTAAATTCGGATGAAGGCGTATTTCCAGAGTATTTAAGAGGTTTTTTAATGACAGCTTTTACATTAGTAACGCAACTATGTATGATGAATTTATCAATTTTGGTTATTATTAATGGACACTTAATTTATGCAATAGCAATTGCAACGATTGCTGTTAATACACCAATGATACTTGGAAAATATATGGTTAAACCAAATGGCAGCATTATAAATTCGGCAGGTAATACGGCAAGAAACTTGAGAGCATTAATGCCAAGAAGGAGGAAATAGGTATAGAAACTTTACAAGACATCATACGAGTTTTGAGAAATGTAGGAATTACCATAGGAGGTGTTACATTTCTTATTTTTATGATTAAAATGGGAATTGATCCTGATGGAAAAGCAAGATATATAAAACTTGCAAGAAATACAATTATTGCAAGCATATTGATAACACTTTCTTTGACTTTATTGGAAATACCAAAGACTTATTTCGGCAGTCAGATTGGAGTTGCTGATGAAGGAACTTCAGACATTACATTTTCAAAAATTGAAGACAAGGATTGCCAAAATAGAGAAGTAGTCAGTATTAATGGAAAAAGATATGTAGTAACAGATAGCAATAAAAAAATAGCAGCACTTACAGATAATGAGTCTTTACATGAAGCATTTGGTGTATATTCTACAGGAAAAGTTGTAGAAAATGTAAGTTATTTAAGACCATTTAGTGATTGCCAAGACTTTTGGAAAGGTTATTATGCTAAAATAGAATATTATAGAGACTCAGAAGGTTTTATTTTTCCAGCCACCTATACATACTCAGAGTATATGTGGTATAAAGAATCTCGGAGGTGGTTTTAGATAATGAGTAAAAAAATGATAAAAATCCCATCACAGATTCGATTAAAAACAGAATTCTTTGAGGGATATGGAATAGAAGAATTAGTAAAGACAATAATTGTTTTATGTATTGCAGTTGTAATTGGATATATCATTTATCTTTTTACAAAGGTAACATTGATTTCTACTTTTTTTGTCATTGGTAGTGTAGTAATTGCAGTAGTATTTTTAACTAAAAATAGAAGCAACTTCTCAATGGCAGATAATATAAAAAATATAGTAAAATATGAACTTATGCAAAAGAGGTATAAGTATGAGAGGGGTAATTTTAATAAAACTGAAACAACAAGCAAAAACACTAAATGAGTTTTTGAATATAAAAAATATTGAAGAGAATTATTTGACTACATTAGATGGACAAGTAATTTTATTTATGAAAGTAATTCCCATCAATACAGATTTATTTTCAGAAGAAGAATTAGAAAATAAAATGGATAGCATGAGTATTGAATTTAGTAATGAGCAGTATCCATATACAATTTTAGTAATTCCAAGGAAAGTTGACATTGCAGATTTTATAAATGAGCAACAAAAATTAAAAAAGAAATTGCAAGACGATGTAAGTATTCAAATAGTAGAGAAAAGAATTATTTGCACACATGAATTGGTTGCTGATAAAAATATTATTGAAAACGAGTTTTACTTGTGTATATGGACTAAAGATGGAGAAAATGCAATAGAAAATTTAATAAAAAGAGCAAATAACTGGAAACAAAGATTTAAAAATTGTGATTTTGAGATAGAACTATTAAATAAAACTGATATCATCTTATTGGTTAAGAGTTTTACGATTCCAGAGTTTGCAAGAAAGGAAGGTACGGATTATAGAGATAATATCGTAAGAATAAGGAGAAAGGTTGCTAGAGTACAACAAGATTTATAATATGGATTGTATGGAAGGAATCAAATTACTGGAAGACAACAGCATTGATTTAGTAGTAATTGATCCACCGTATAGACTAGACTTAAACAAAGTAAAAAATACTAGTACTCTTAATAGATATGCAAATGAACTTTTAAATTTAAAAGATGGCTTTGATTTAAAAGTATTGGACTTATTAATTCAAAAAATGAAAAAAATTAATATATACAT
>CATKGX010000162.1 GCA_949747775.1 uncultured Clostridia bacterium
TACTTTTTTCTTTCTTGCTCTTCTTGCTAAATTTTCTAAAAAGTCTGATGTTTCTTGATTCTTAAATAAATTCCACGCTTCATCTACTACAACATATCTTTTATTTCTTTCTTTTGTAGCCATATATTTATTAGTTATCCAAGTAGTTAAAACTAAACACACATAATATCGCATTATTTCATCTTTTATCTCTGAAATATCAAAACATATTATCTGATCATTTATTTTTAATGTACTTTGACAATCAAATATTCCAAGTGTATTTCCATTTAAAAAGTTACTTAACGTACTTGCTAATTCTTTATTTTTTATCTTTTCTTTCATAACTCTATGAAAATCTGTTAGTGTAGGCATTTTCTTTTTTATATTTCCAAATGTAATTATTCCTTCATGCTTTCCACCTTGTTTTTCATAAATTGAATTTTTATCTTTGGTTATTTCTTTTTCTCTATATACTTCTCTTACAGCTTGTTCTATATCTGCTATTTCGTTTGGTTTTAATGTTCTATTTTCATATTTATTTATAATTCCGTTCATAATAGCTCTAATTTCTGTTATTTTGCTATCTATATCTATAAAGCCATTATCTTCATCTATATCAATATCAAATAAGTTTATGCCTACTGGTATTGCTTGTCTAATTTTTATAATTCTTCCACCTAGCTTTTCTGTTTGAGCTACATATTCTCCTTCAATATCTAATATAGATGATCTTCTATTAATCAATGCTGTTCTTCCTATTATAGTTTTAACTGTTACAGATTTTCCTGCTCCTGGTACTCCAAATATTGCAATATTTGCATTTGCTAATCCATCAGTAAATGTTTCTAAATTCATTGGAAGTCCTGTAAATAAATCTCTTCCTAAATAGATACCCTCTTTTACACTAGATTTTGTTCTTGCTATTGGAAACATTGCTGCTAATCCTGCTGTTGTCATATTTCTATCATTGTCCTTTATTATATTGTTATTTAATGGTAATGTTTCTTTTAGTGCATCTAATTGTTTAAAATATAATGGTCTTACTTCACATGATTTATTTGCGAATTCATCTCTTAATAGTTTGCTTTTTTCATTTAATTCTTCAAGACTTTTAGCATTTACTCTTAAAGTAATTTTTATAAAGAATAGTTTATCATTATTTATCTGTATATTTCTTCTCATTTCTTCAAATGCTTGTATATTTTCTTCCAGTCTATGTATTTCTTCAATATTGCCTTGCTTTTCAAATAAAAGATAATCTGACTGCAATTTTGTTACTTTATGTGTTAAGTATTTTATTACATTTCTTTCATCTGAAACCTGTACTTGTGTCGAAATATCAACATCTCCTATGGTATTTAAAATATCATCTAACCACCCAATTCCTATATAGTTAGGATAAAACATTAATGTAAAAATTCTAGCATATTTGTCATCTCCCATATAAATGTAGTCTTTCTTTTCTTGTATTACTTCTGGAGCAATCAATGAAATTAATTGTGGTTGATTATCAAAGAAATTTTCATCTTTAATTTTCTTTCTTCTTTTATATAGTCTTATCTTATTTTCTTTTGCTCGTTTTCTCTTCTTATATGGTTTAATTTTTCTTTCTCTGTTTAGCTGTAACATATAGTCCAAATCCTCCCTTCTGTTCAATTTCTGTTACTTTATTGTTATTTCCTTTATGTAGTTGCTCATATATCAGTTCTACAATTTCTCTATCATTTAAAAGTCTTGTACTAACTTTTATATTAAGCAAATGATATCTTAATAACTGATAAAATTCTTTTAATTCTATTTCAGCTACTTTTCTGTTGTTAAAAGAAGATATTACCATATAGTTTTTTCTTTCGAATAAATTTTGATCTTCTTGTAAGTGTTCTAAATGTGCTACTATTTGATTAGCATATTCTTTTACATTAGCATTTGCATTCATTGTACTTAATTTTATTTCTTCTAACATATCTCCAAGTTCAATTTGTTTCTTTATTTCTAAAAACTGAATTGGAAATTTAAGCATTTGTGATATACTAATTAATTCTCTATCTACATTTGCTTTTTCTCCATCATGTAATAAACTATATTCTATGCTTTCTAATTCGACTATAATAGAATGTTGATTTTTATTAATTGTAATCACTTGATTATTAAATCCATCAATTCCCCATAAATTACTAAGTTTCTTCTTGCCCTTTTTTATATTTGATTTATCTATGGGATTAATTCCTTGTAAATTGTTTTTCTTTCTTGTATATATTAGAGTTCCTATCATAAAGATAATTCCTGCTAATATAAAGATAAATGCAATTATCATTTTTTTCCTACCTTTCAAATATAAAAATTTTCTTTCTACATATGTATTTTAAAATATTAAAAAAGTATTTATCTGCATATATATTTCCTATCTTTAAGAAAGCAAATGTCATAAACATTGCAACAATACTTAAAAATATAATTGTTTTAGCCATTATCGGTATATGAATAAATAATATTCCTACTGATATAACACTTGCAATCATATATAACATCTGTCTTAATGATAAATAGCCACCAAATACTTTTTCTTCATGTGTAAAATCAAATGGTACTTTGTATAAACTCATATTGTCTACCTCCTATCCATTTGCACTTCCACCTGTAATTAATGCTCCACCACCATTAGTTGCTATGCTTAATATAATTCCAGAAACTATTAAAGATAATCCTAATAACATTGTTCCTGCACATACCCAAGCTAATGCACCTATTGATTCGCTTCTTTTATTAGCATTGTTTGAATTCACTATCATTTTTAGTGCAATAATTACAATACTTACAAATACTAAAATTCCACCAATTGGCATTGCTAACTTAATTACAGCATTTTTTATATTTTCTGTTGCTTGATTAACTTCTGCTGTACTAATACTACCTTGAGTTGCAAATGCTTTTGCTGGTAATAACATTAAAGTTGTTGGTAGTATCCAAATTTTGTTTTTCATTTTGTAGTATATTCTTTTTAATTTTTCTTTTTTGATTTTTTTCATATCTCATAACCTCCTAGTTTTTATTTCATTTTGGCTATGGTATATATCACTTTCTTCAGTCAAATTTAAAACATATTAAACAATATTGGTATTGCTAATATAATAATAATTAAGACTAAAGATATTATAAAATTCTTTATTCCAAACTTTATTGCTTTTTCAGATTTCTTTTTGGCTCCGAATAACCATATTAATAGACTAACTATAATCCATATTGCTAAAAGAATAATTGTTATTGTAAATCCTATTCTCATAACATTTTGAAACATTATATCTAGTCCTCCTGTTAAATTTTCTATGTTATATGTTGGTATCATCTGCTACCTCCTGTTTTTAAGTAAAAAATAAAAGACTTAGACTTTCTCTAAATCTCTAACTAAACTTATATAATAATACTCAAAAAAATTATTAATTTCTTTTATTGTTCCTTTATATTCTATTTCTTTGCTTTTGCAATTATCATAAAGGAATATTAGGTTTTCTCTTTTTGCTTTTGTTAATAGTTGTCTTTTGTTACTTGTAAATAGTTCTTTTAAAGCATATATAATTATCTTTAGTTTTTCTATGTTTTCTTCTCTAAATATTTTTAGTAAATCTTCTGTGTAATCTAATTCTAATTTTTGTAATAAGTTCCAAAAATTAATTTCTTCATCTTTAGTAAATTGCTCTGGATTTTGCTTTTCCTTTTTTATAATATAATTAAAGAATCTATCTATCTTATTATTTATATTATTATATTGTCCTATTTGAGACATACTCTCTGTATTTTTTATCGAATAGGGGTATGTCATTTTTGTAGTATAGGGTGTGTCATTTGGATAAATTCTTCTTTGTATAATTTCATTTTTTTCATTTCTAATAATTTCTACACATACAAAATTCAATTTATTAAGATGAGATATCCAATTTGATATTGTATGTGGTTGTGCATTAAATAACTCTGCTAAATATGTATTTGATGCAAAACAATATCCTTCTTTATTTGCTAATATTGTAATTACTGCATATAGTAATTTTTCATTTGCTTTTAAATCTTCATTAAATAAAATTGTTGAAGGTATTACTGCATAATATCCAATTTTATTTTCTTCATTCACATATATTAATTCACCTACCTTTTCTGTAATTAAAAAAAGATAAAGTATCTCTACTCTATCTCTTGTGTAACAAGCACTTTCTTTATTTTTTTATTTATAATAGGTAGTGTGCATATTCATGTTTCCACATACCCTGTTATTTTTGTAATTATGTCTACTTTGCTTTTTTTGCCATTTTTTTGTGTTTTTTTCGCCTTTTTTTGTTTTTTAAAAATTCTTTAAATTCCTTTTGTATCAACGGTTATACGGTTTTCTTTAAATTTAGAACTGATACGCACTCGACGTGTGACGTAAATGGAAACATATCTACTGGTTGTATCTCTTTTACCTCATATTTTTTCTCTAATAATTTTAAATCCCTTGCCATAGTTGCTGGGTTGCAGCTTACATAAACTAGTCTTGATACTTCTAAATTTAGTAAAGTATCTATTGTAGTAGTATCTAGTCCCTTTCTAGGTGGGTCTACAATAATGACTGTTGGAGTTATATTTTTTTCTTTTAGCATTTTACCAAATACTTGCTCAACATCTCCTGTCATAAATTCAATATTATCTACACCATTCATTTTTGCATTTTCTTTTGCCGCTTCAATTGCCTCTTCTACAATTTCTATTCCAAATACACTTTTCACATATTTTGAAGCAAATATACCAATTGTTCCAATTCCACAATATAAATCACAAAGAACATCTTCTTTTTTTAAATTAGCATATTCAATTGCTTTATTATATAATACTTCTGTCTGAATAGGATTTGTTTGATAAAATGACATTGGATATATGTTAAAAGTATACTCTCCCAATGTATCTTGAATATGTCCATTGCCGTATAATACAACATCTCTATTGCCTAAAATAACATTTGTATTTCTATTGTTTACATTTTTGATAATTGTTTTTACATTTGGGCATTTCTTTACTAACTTTTGAACAATCATTTCTTCATTTGGTATTTTTTCTTCATTCGTAACAATGATACACATTATCTCATTTGTGTGAACTCCAATTTTTACAACAATATGACGTACTTTTCCTTTTTGTGTTTTTTCATTATATGCAGAAATGCCCATCTCATTTATAAGATATAGTAACTCATTTGCTACATTTTGTGCTTCTACATTTTGAATTAAGCAGTTCTGTACTGGTATAATTTCATGTGTTCTTTTTGCATATACACCCATGATTGCTTTTCCATTTTCTGCTTCTCCAATAGGATACTGTAACTTATTTCTATAATAATATGGCTTTTCCATTCCAATAGTTGGTTTTACTTCTATATTCTTTTTTAAAGTCTTATTTATTAAATTTTGCACAATGTCTTGCTTCATTTTTAAGGTATATTTATAGTCGATATGTCTTAAGTCACATCCTCCACATCTTTTATATGTATTACAGTCTGTTTCTTGTCTTTTCTCTGATTTCTCCAATACATCTAAAATTTTGCCATATGCAAAGCTTTTATTTACTTTTACAATTAATATTTTACACTTTTCCCCTTGTATTGCTCCTGGCACAAAAATAGTAAAATTATCTATCTTGGCAATTCCTTCTCCTTCATAACCATTATCTAAAATTTTTACTATATATTCTTTATTTTTTTCTATTGCCATTTTTTAATTTCTCCCTTATCGTTCTTTGTTCAACTATTCTTCTTTCATATAGCATCTACAAAATAAAGTTTATTCTTTACTTCTTTCTTCTTTTTTCGCTATTTCTATGTCTATTATTTGCCCCTCTTTTAATGCTATTACATTTTTAAATACTTCCTTTGCCTCATCTGTATATTTTCGAACATCTTCTTCTGGCCAAAAGTGTGTTAGTGCTAATCCTTTTACATTTGCTTGTTTTGCAATTTGCGCTGCTTGTGCCGCAGTCAAGTGAGAATTAATTTCTGGAAATCCATGTTCTTTTAATAAGCTTGATTCGCAAATTAATAAATCCGCATCTTTAGCAAAATTTGCTATTCTATTTTTTGCTGAATATGAAGTATCGCTTGTATATACAATGCTTCTATTCCCGTTTTGTATTTTAATTGCATAAGTTTCAACTGGATGATCCGTTTTGCAAAATGTAACATTCATATTTCCTATTGTTAGCTTAGTATCTTCATCTATTGAATGATACTTAGCATAAGCATCTGGTTCTCCTTTAATATCGTCTACTCTTTCTATTGGAGTTTTTGGCATATAGATATCAATTGGTCTTTCAATTCTCTTTTGATTATGAAATACCAAAGAACCATATTGCAAATTAAATACATCGTTGTAATGGTCCCTATGTAAATGACTAATAATAACCGATAGATTTTGTAAATCATTCGGATAAGTAAGTAGACTATGTGTCCCACTTCCACAGTCTAATAAAATTCTATTATTTCCATCTTGAATAAAAAATCCTGGGCAGTTATGTCCCTCTTTACATACTGGTGATTGCGTTCCTAATACTTTTAATTTCATTCTTCACTCTTCCTTATTTTATTAAAAATTACCTTTTACATTGATATTTATACTTCTCTTTATAACCTAACTTCTTCAAGTCTAATATCTACAATAGAAGCAATATGTGATTGTGTTATATCAAATATAGGAATTTGTATATCTTTAGGTTTAATTAACATCTCAATTTCAGTACAGCCTAAAATAATTCCTATTATTTTCATTTTTTGACATTCCTTTTCTAAAAAATTGCTTAATTTCCATTTGTTCAATTTTAAACTTTTTTCATAATTGATCCTTATTGAATATATAAATAATATTGTTTATTATACCATAAACTAGCACAAATCGCAATTTTATTTGGCAAGTCCTATTATTAAATACAGGACTATTTCATTTTGCTCTGCTGTTCTCATTTCCATACAAACTCTACAATTTCCAAAATAGCCATATACCATTCATTTGAACGGCAAGGAGAGAATGAATATTATTTCATTCTCTCCTTCTGCATACTAATGCAGCCACAAATTTATGGTTCATATACTCCATTCTCTTGGAGCTTCTTGATTTTATATTTTTTCTACTCACGTTACAAACACTACTTTTCGTTGTTTGCTTACTATTAGCTGTCAGGATTACTGAATATAAAGTGAGCACCTAAAGCTGCCGTCGACGCTCGCAGTGCGAGGAGTGACGACGCGGCGGGAAGACACTGGGTCAGCGTAGGTATAGAGGCCTCCGCGTAAATCACGAAGACTGCTGTAGCTGGCTTCCATCGTCCATTCATAACAGTTTCCAGCAAGGTCATAGATATTTTTTGAAACGTCTGTTGATACATTCCCAGTTAATTCTGGTGCAGATTTTTTTGGTGTAGTTCTCCCACTATCTCCTATATACCTGCACATTGCCTCCCATTGGCAACTGTAACAGAATGTACTGGTTACGCTATCTGGATGTGTGTACATATTTTTTGCTAAGTATACTGCTCCTTTGGTTGCTGTTGTTATACTACTATGATCTGAACTTGTTACATCTGATGTAATATCGCTCATACTTTTCCCCCATGGAACACAATTATATGGAGCTACTCCTCTTTTACTTACTACTGGCTGCGTTGTTGTAGTCGCAGTCCGTAGTGTAGTGTTATTTACACCAGCTTCAAATCTTCCTATGAA
>CATKGX010000163.1 GCA_949747775.1 uncultured Clostridia bacterium
GAAGTAAAAGCTGGAAAAACAGTAACGGTTGAATTTGAAGTAACAGTAACAGAAAAAGTAACAGGAAATGTTAAAAATATAGCTTACATAAATGACCAACCAACAGATGGTGACGAAACAGAAACAAAAGTAAAAGCAAATATTATATTCGTTACAAATGGTGGAACACCAGTTGATGAAATGAAAGGTTATGTTGGTGAAACAATTGAAGATAGAAATATGCCAACAACACAAAAAGATGGATATGTATTCAAAGGATGGTATGCAGAACCAGAATTTATTAATGAAGTTAACGAATTAGCAGAAAAACATGTTGCAGGAACAACATATTATTATGCAAAATGGGAGGCTAGAGCAGATTTAACAGGAATTGTAAACTACTATTTAAAAGATACAACAACAAAGTTAGCTGATAGTAAAGAACTAACAGGATTAGTATATAAATCAGAAGTAACAGAAAATGCAATAGAAATTGTAGGATACAATAAAGTAGAACCAACAAGTGAAACAATTACAGTAGAATTAGAAGGAAATGAGATCAACTTCTACTATGAACCAAGAACAGACTTAACAGGAGTAGTAAACTATTACTTAAAAGATACAACGACAAAACTAGCTGATAGTAAAGAGCTAACAGGATTAGTATATAAATCAGAAGTAACAGAAAATGCAATAGAAATTGCAGGATACAACAAAGTAGACCCAACAAGTACAACAATCACAGTAGAGTTAGAAGGAAATGAAATCAACTTCTACTATGAACCAAGAACAGACTTGACAGGAGTTGTAAACTACTACTTAAAAGATACAACAACGAAATTAGCACCAAGTAAAGAACTAACAGGTCTAATATACAATACAGAATTAACAGAAGAAGCAATTGACATTATAGGATATAACAAAGTAGAGCCAACAAGTGAAACAATAATAGTAGAGTTAGAAGGAAACGAAATTAACTTCTACTATACACCAGCAACAAATACTCCATATACAGTAGAATATTACTACCAAGAAAATGGAACATATCCAGAAACAACAGATATTAAAGATACAACAAGAACAGGAACAACAGGAGAAGTAGCAACAATACTAGAAGAAGATAAAACAGCACAACCTGAAAAGATAGGATATGTATTTGATGCAAAAGCAAATAATGTATTAAGTGAAACAATTGCAGCAGATGGAAGTACAATATTAAAAGTATACTTCAAACAACAATTTACAGTAACATATACAGATGGTGTAGATGGAGAAGAAGTATTTAAAGACAAAACAACATCAGGAATAGACTATGGAACAAAAACACCAGAGTTTGGAACAAATCCAACAAGACCAGGTTATGTATTTAAAGGATGGTCACCAAAAGTAGTAGAAACAGTAACTGAAAATGCTATTTATGTAGCACAATGGGAGGTAAAATATCAACCATATACAATAGAGTATTACTACAATGGAGTAAAAGCAGACAAAGAAACAATTAATGCAACAGCACCAGAAGGAAGCAATATTCCATATAGCAAAGCACCAGAACAAGA
>CATKGX010000164.1 GCA_949747775.1 uncultured Clostridia bacterium
ACTTCAAAATTGAAGTTCCTTTTGCGAAGTTTAAGCAAGTTCCCAATCTTCAGGGCTTACAAAAGTAGGTCCTAGAAGACATGTACTTGTCTTAGTTCCAATGTCATATTGTATTAACATATGATATTCAGATGCTGACAATAAGATGGGCGCCTTTTCATACTCTTTATCCATGTAGGAACGGTCTCCCAAGCATGTTGAACGTTTCCTTTTTATTCTTTTCCCAATCCATTCGTTTAATGCATTATTTTTTGGTTCTAGTGCTTCTTTGTAAGTAATCCAGTTTTCATCAGTAAAGCAAAGTGGTAGCACTTGTTCTTGATATCCATTTATCTTTGTTCCCTCTTCAGTATACTGATAACGAATAGCCCCTTCTTTGGTAAAGCCTAGCAGTATGATAGGTGTTTTTGTGTGCCTCCAATCACTTTGTAAGCCCTTCCATTCTTTCCACTCTTCTTTTTGGATGGGGATTGGTTTCTTCCGAATAATCTCCTGCCCCACATAGTTTTGCAAATAGCTTATGGCGTTCTTAATTGTCGTATCCATATTATCTTCCTCCTAAATTCTTAGTTGTAGTATTTTTCCTCGAATAACTACGGTGAGAAATCTAATTAATATATTTTAGCCATCTTTTCTATTGTACCATGTCTACATAAAATTGTAAATATGTTTTTTCAAGCAAAAAGGAGCTTTTTTCAGCTCCTTTTGATTCTTTTTTATAAATTTGCTAGTGTTAAAATTAATATCATACTAATATAGATAAATGCAAATAGAGATAATCCTATAATCCCTGTTATCATACCTGCTTTTCCTAATTTGCTTCCAGAATTTTTGATAGATTTTGCGCCAAAGACAATTGCCATAATACCTGTTGGCAGTGCCATATACCAAAATAGCGCTGTTATTATTGATATAATTCCTAATACTAATGCATCTATTCCCAAATAAGACTTATTTACAACCTTTTCTTCCATCTTTTTCCTCCTATTTCAATTTTAATTCACTAATTAATTTTAAAGTATTCAAATTGTTTACTTTTACAGCTCCTTCCGAAACTGTAAATAAATTATCATCAATATACATTCCACGTAATAATTTTGCTGTGGTTCTATATGAATATCCTGAAGCATCTCCTAGTTCATGTGTAATAGTTCCTTTTAAAGAAAATCCTTCTTTGGTATTAATTTTGTATACAAGATATCCTTCTGAAATACGAGGTTTACTGTAGTTTGTATAGCTACTAATTGCTGATGTATAGTTTTCAGTAGCTCGTACTGAAAAATCTTCTGCAAAGTTATTTACTGGTATTGCAATTAATTCTTTTTGTTTCGAAAATAGTAATGCTTTTGGATTTGTTAGAATCGCTGAAGTTGTTCTTCTGTCTCCAATAAGTGTACTTGATATTTGTACTGGATGATGTACATCTGATACATCAAATAATGCCATTTTCATTCCTACTGTCCTTGCTGTTGTAGAAATAATTTTGCCACTAGAATTTCTATTAACTATTTCTTGTGTTTCCATACCAATACCAATTAAATGATTTTCATCATAAGGATGAAGGTATGTGCTATATCCTGGTATTTTTAGTTCTCCTAGAACTGTTGGGTTTGTTCCATCTTTTAAGTCAATTACATATAATGGGTCTACTGTTTTATAGGTTACTAAATATGCTTTTTCTCCGATAAATCTTGATGAATACATTCTTTCACCCTTTGCTAAGTATCTAGTTGCACCTATTTGATTTAATTTTTTATCCAGTACGACTACTCTTGACCCTTCATCGTCGTATACCGCTATTCTTAATGTTTCTTTATATTCATCAATAGAATATTGATTAATTGTTTTTCCCTTTACTTTTCCATAACAGTCATATTTAATGCTTCCATCTTCTAAGATATTAAATTTATAAATATCTGTATCATATCCTGATTTGCGATCTTTTTCTTCGTATTTAAATGGTCCTATTGCTCCCCAAAATCCAAATAGTGATAACACTGATGGAGCTGTTTTATTATTATATCTTTGTTCTAATAGATAGATATTATTTTCAGATATATATGCATTTGTAGCATCCATTAAATAAGAATGAATGGTAATGTCATTTTGGCTATTTTCTAAATCTAGCATCGAAATAATCGTTTGATTTCTGCTTTTCAATTTGTCTAAATATTTTATATTTTCATATCCAATATCTTTTTGAATATTGTCTTCGCTATAGTATGCAATAACTTCATCGTTTTCTTTCTTTAGCGTTCCAGAAGCGATTACATAAAGTTTGCTTCCAATACATCTTGATGTATAATATGGTGTAAATAATGTATATTTCTTTACCAAAGTAGGACTTTCTCTATCTGATATATCATAGATATTAACTGTTGTGTTTCCATATCTACTATAGTAATATGAACTTCCTGTATTACTATTACCTATAACAGCCAGTTTATCTTGATATAGTATCATATCTTCTGGAATTCCAGTATCTGTTAAGGTAATCGTTGCTGCCTTTTTTATCTTTTCTGGCTGTCTTACATCTGTTATGATAACATTACTTCCAGAAATGGAATAAATATAATCACCATCTGTCTTTGTTATGTCTGCTTCATCCACATTTTCCACTTGTATATTGGTAGTAGAATAATCTTTTGAAGAACTACTTTCTCCTTTTATGTTAGTATCTATTCCATCTACTTCTAGTCCACTACTTGTAGCTCCCATCGTATTCGTTACCGCGTCTATCGATTCAAAACCGTTTGCATAACGACTAACTCCATTTACAAAGAAACTAAATGGCATTGTTAATGCTCCTACTATAATTTCCTTTGCTGCGCTTGTATTTCCCTTATAAATTCTTTCTAAGTCTTTTGCATTTTTTACTGATTTTAGTTTTAGTTGGTTTGTCGCATTTAAGCAATTAAATACGCCAGCAAGTATTGCTAAAATAATAAGAATACAAATTACTAGTATCCATCTTTTCTTGTTCAAAAAAACACTCCCCCTTTTCTTATATTTTGTCCGCTTCTATTGTAAGTTTATTGTATCGTTAAATTAAAACTGTGTCAATTATTTTTTATGTCATTCAAACCATCTATTACTTTATATCAAACAGCCATCTAGGTGTATATAAGAAAAGAAATCATTTTTCTAACATATTATAAAAATACACCTAAAATATTAGATTTTTCAGTTTCTAACATTTTAGGTGCTTATCTTTATTCCTTTTCTTTTTTCTCTTTTGAAGGCTTGTTCCATGAAATATAGTCGCATTTGTCTGGATTATTTTCACATATATAGAACTTTCTTTTCTTTTTTGATTTACGTACTTGTATTTTTCCACCACATTTTGGGCATGGCTCTTCAATAGTCTCAATAAGTGGTTTTGCATTATGGCATTCTGGATAGCCTGGACATGCTAAGAATCTTCCATATCTTCCATATTTAATTACCATCATTCTTCCACATTTTTCACATGGTACGTCAGATACTTCTTCTACTAATTCTACATGTTCTAATTCTTTTTCTACTTTTTCTACTTGTTTTCCAAATGGTCCGTAAAATTCTTGAATCACTTTTTTCCAGTTTTCTTTTCCTTCTGCCACTTCATCAAATTGCTCTTCTATTTTAGCTGTAAATTCTACATTAATAATATCTGTAAAATTTTCTGTTAATAGCTTATTAACAATTTTTCCAAGTTCTGTTGGAATCAGTTGTTTTTGCTCTTTTTCTATATAATGTCTATCTAAAATGGTTGTTATTGTTGGAGAATATGTACTTGGACGACCAATTCCCTTTTCTTCTAGTGCTTTTACCAAACTTGCTTCTGTATATCTTGGTGGTGGTTCTGTAAAGCTTTGTTTTGCCTCTATTTTTTGCTTTACGACTTCTTGCCCTACTACTAATTCTGGAATAGAAGTGTCTTCTTCCTCTTCTGATTTATTGTCTTCTGTTTCAACATATAGTGTCATAAAACCTTTAAATTTAAGTGTTTGACCACTTGCCCTAAAATTATATTCTTTTACATCTATATTTGCTGAAACTGTATCATAAATTGCTGCTGCCATTTGGCTTGCTAAAAATCTGTTGTAAATTAAACGGTATAATTTGTATTGGTCTTTGCTTAAATACTCTTTTATTTTATCTGGCGCTAAATCTGCATAAGTAGGACGAATACCCTCATGGGCATCTTGTGCACTTTGTTTTGTTTTATAGTAACGGTTTTCGTAATAATTTTCTCCATAAGTATTTACAATTTCTTTTTTAGCAGCAGCTCTTGCTTCTTCTGAAATTCTAGTAGAATCTGTTCTCATGTAAGTAATTAAACCGACTGTTCCTTTTTCTCCTACATGTACACCTTCATATAGTCCTTGTGCTACTGACATTGTTTTCTTTAAAGTAAATCCCAATTTTCTTGATGCCTCTTGTTGCATTGTACTTGTTGTAAATGGTGGAGCTGGAGTTTTCTTTCTTTCTCCTTTTTTGACATTTGTTACAATGTATGTTCCTTTTTCAATGTCCTTTAAAATATTGTCTACTTCTTCTTTTGAATGAAGTTCTAACTTTTTCTCATTTTTCCCATAAAACTTAGCCATAAATGTTTTATTTGAACTTGTCTCTAGTAAGTTCGCAAAAATGTTCCAATATTCTTCTGGAATAAACTTTTCTATTTCTTCTTCCCTATCTACAATTAATTTAACAGCAACAGATTGTACTCTACCTGCTGATAATCCCCTTCTTACTTTTTTCCAAAGAACAGGACTCATTTTATATCCCACTATTCTATCTAAAACACGTCTTGCTTGTTGCGCATCTGTTAAATTCATATCTATTTTTCTTGGATTTTTAATTGACTCTTTTACAGTTTCTTTTGTAATTTCATTAAAAGTAACTCTGCATATACTATCTTGTGGTATTTCTAAAATATGTGCTAAATGCCACGCAATTGCTTCTCCTTCACGGTCAGGGTCAGTTGCAAGATACACTTTTTTTGCATTTTTTGCATCTTTTTTTAAGCTCTTTATTAAATCTCCTTTTCCTCTAATATTAATATATTCTGGTTCAAAATCATGTTCAACGTCTACGCCTAACTTTGATTTTGGTAAATCTCTAATATGTCCCATAGAAGCAACTACTTTTGTACTGCCTCCCAAAAACTTTTTTATTGTATTTGCTTTTGCTGGTGATTCTACGATGATTAACTTATCTGCCATATATTCCTCCTTATTCACGTAAAAATTCTATAATATCATAGAACATTTTTTTAATTTTTGCAATACCTTTCTACCAGATTTTCACATTCTAGTATTTCAAAAAAATACAAGCGATTTGATATTTCAAATCACCTGCGTTTTTTTAAGATCATCTAATACATCATCCGCTATAATTGGCGTTACTTTTCCAGAAACAAATATGTTTAGCAATTTACTGGTATCTTCTATGTTGTCACATATATCTTCAATTACTTTTTCTTCAATATTCATTACACTATTTCCTACATTTGTTTTCACTATCTTTATTCCATATGGTTTGCTACCTGTCTCTTTTTTGATTTGATAATATTCTAATTCCACTTTATAGTCATTTGCTAGTTCATCTGAATCAGAATTATCTATCACTGTTTTCCCATAAAGTTTTCCAAGATAACTCATCTTTTGTATTTCCCCCCTTTTTTAGCATAATGCCTACTATAATATATCTGTTTTCAAATATCAAGACTTTTCGTATTTCAATATTCGACCATTTCCGACATTAGTTTTAGTATAAGATTGGAAAATATTAGGATGTACGCAATTTTTAAATTCTATTCTTTGTCTTTTTTTGCAAAAAGACAATATATTTCTATCTTTCTTGTTTTATAGCCTTTTTAACCTCACTGTATATGTTTTCTTCCACGTTATCTATAACCACTTTACTTGTATTTTTTGACATTGTTTCTAATTGTGATGGGTTTAATATAATCTTTTCAATTGTATGATGCAAAAGTTCCTCATTTAAATCTTTATCTAAGATAATTTTAGCAGCACCTACCTTTTCTAATACTTTTGCATTATACTCTTGGTGATTTTCTGTAGCATATGGAAATGGTATAAATATGGCTGGCTTTCCTGCAATTGCTATTTCTGTAATTGTCATTGCTCCACTTCTACAAACCACTAAATCTACAGCACTAATTACTTCTTCCATATTATAAATATATGGTACAATTTTTACATTTTCTATTTGTTCAATATTTATATGTGCTTCTTGTAGTTTTTGTTTTATCATTTCATACTGCGCTGGTCCTGCTGCCCACATAATTTGGTATTCTTTATTTTTTTGTTTTTCTATAATATGAGTAAAACTTTTGTTAATGCTTTCTGCCCCTTGACTTCCACCAAATACTAATACAATTGGCTTTCCTTGTGATAATCCCATTTGCTGAATGAATTGTGATTTCTGCGCATTTGAAAAAGCCTGCTTTTTTATTTTAGTTGGATTACCTGTTACTACAATTCTTTTTGCTTTTGGTAATCTTTCTTTTGCATCTTCAAATCCTAAAAGTACAGTATTTACTTTTTTAGATAATAGTTTTACAGAAACTCCTGGAAAAGCATTACTTTCATGTAATAGAGTTGGTATCTTCATCTGATTTGCTGCAATAATAACTGGCATACAAATATATCCACCTGTTCCAATAACAACATCTGGCTTAAATTCTTGCATTAATTTTTTGGCTTCTTTAATTGATTTTATTGTATAATACAGATTTTTAATATTTTGAAGAGTGAGCTTTCTTTCTATTCCATAAGCTCTAAGCGTTTTTAATGCATATCCTGCCCTTGGAACCAAGTCAACTTCTAATCCTCTACTAGTTCCTACAAATATAATTTCTGAATCCTTTTCCATACTTTTTATTTTATTGGCAATGGCAATTCCTGGGTTAATATGTCCCCCTGTTCCCGCTGCTGCTATAACTACTCTCATTTAACTTATCCTCACTTTTTAATAGAAACACTAATTATTTTTAGTGTTTCCGTATTTTTATACTTTTGACGATGACCTTGAAATATTTAATAATATTCCACACATTCCGAGTAATATGGTTAACGCTGTTCCTCCTGCACTAAAGAATGGTAGTGGCATTCCTGTGTTTGGAATTGAGTTTGTAACAACGCCTATATTAATTACTACTTGCACCATAACTAATGTTGTAATTCCTGTTGCAAGCAAACTGCTAAACATATCTGGTGCTTTCATTGCAATTAAAATTCCTCTCCAAATGAATAATGCAAATAAAATAATAACAACTGTACAGCCTACAAAACCTAATTCTTCTGCTAATATTGAAAAAATAAAATCGTTTTGTGGCTCAGGTATATATAAATACTTTTGCTTACTTGCACCTAACCCTACTCCAAATATTCCGCCAGAACCTATCGCATATAAACTCTGAATTGCTTGCCATCCTGTCCCTGTAGGGTCAGCCCATGGATCCATAAAGCTTAAAATTCTTCCTAATCTAAAACTCTCTGAGCCTGCGCTTTGCCCTTTTGATAACATATATAAAGCAAGTGCTCCTCCTCCAAGTCCTCCACCTACTAGACCACTAAATATAAAGTGCGACATTCTACATCCTGCCATAATCATCATAACAACAGTAATAGAACCCATTACTAAGCAAACGCTTAAGTGATTTTGTATTACATATGCAATTGCTACTGGTGGTAATAAAAAAGCTAATGGCTTTAGAAATCCTTTTTTAAAATCTCTTAATTCTTTTTTATGGTCTGATAAATATCCTGCATAGAATATAATCATTCCTACTTTAGTAAGCTCTGATGGTTGAAATTGTGTAAATCCTAGTGTAATCCATCTGGTAGCACCATTGGCTGAAATTCCTAAACCTGGAATAAGAACCAATAATAATATTCCTACTGATGCCCAATAAACAGGCCAATAAAGCTTTTTAAAAATTCTATAATCAAACCTTGAAAAGAAATACATAACGCCTAATCCAATCACCGCAAATATTGCTTGTTTTGTCACATATGTATAACTGCTTCCTGTCTCAGATAATGCCGAAGGCGCACTTGCTGAAAGCACCATAATAATTCCTGAAGATAATAGCAATATAATAATGATTACAAGTACAAAATCTGTTTGTTTCGTTGACGTATTTTGAATATTGTTTTTCTCTTTCTTTTGCATTTTTCCTCCTTAAATCACCATAAGTCCTATGATGCAAAATAACAATGTTACTAAACTAAACACTGAAACAATTTTGTTTTCTTTCCAACCAGATAATTCGAAATGATGATGGATTGGTGTCATTTTAAACACTCTTTCTCCTGTTCTTTTAAAGTGACTTACTTGTATCATAACAGAAAGTGTTTCAATTACTGGTATAATTGCAATAATTAGTAGTAATAATGGCATTTTTAGATAAATGGCAATTCCTGCAATAGCTCCTCCTAGCATTAGTGAACCAGTATCTCCCATCATAACTTTTGCTGGATGTAAATTAAACAATAAAAATCCTAAACAGGTTCCTATTAAAATACTACCAAAAATCGTAATTTCTTTGATTCCAAAGATAATCGATATTACTGTCAAACACGTAATAATAATAGTTGTAACACTAGTAGATAATCCATCTATTCCATCTGTTAAATTTACTGCATTGGTTGTAGCAAGCATTACAATAATGGCAAATGGTATATATACCCAAATTGGTAATGCATAATAAGTTCCTATAAATGGTATATAAATATCTGTTCCAATATTAAATATATTTGTTAATACTAAAGTATATGCAACTGCAATCATTAATAAACCAATCATTTTTGCTTTTGGGCTTAATCCATTTGTATTTTTTAATACTAATTTTTTAAAGTCATCTATAAATCCTACAAATCCAAATCCTATACTAACAAATAGTAATGGCAATAAATTTTTTGCTATTTCTATTTGTTCTTTTCTTGTATAATCATAATAGCAAAAAGCAGTAACAGCAATCATAACAATAATCATTATGATTCCACCCATTGTTGGGGTTCCTTGCTTCTTTAAATGTGATTGTGGTCCTTCTTGCCTTTCTATTTGACCTACTTTTAATTTTCTTAATATTGGTACAACTATCATGGATACTACTACACTTGCTACAAAAGATAATAGTAATATTTTTGTTTGAAATTGCATACTTTTTCCTCCTTAGTCTTTACTTATTTTCCATTTCTTCTATGATTTCATTTACAATTAGTGTTTCATCAAAAGGATTTCTTTTGCCGTTAATTTCTTGATACTGTTCATGTCCTTTTCCTGCAAGAACAATAATATCTTTTGTGTTTGCCATTTGAATTGCTTTTTTAATCGCTTCTTTTCTATCTACAATACATTCATATTTTCCTTTTGTTTTCTTCATACCAGCTTCTATTTCATTTACAATTTGCTCTGGATTTTCACTTCTAGGATTATCAGAAGTAATAATCGTATAATCAGCTACTCTTCCTGAAGCTTCTCCCATCATTGGTCTTTTATTTTTGTCCCTATCTCCTCCACAGCCAAATACAGAAATAACTCTTCCTTTTGTGTAAATTTTGACAGCAGATAGTATCTTTTCTAAACTTTCTGGTGTGTGAGCATAGTCTATCATAATGGTTAAACCTTTTTGGTTACTTACTAGCTCACTTCTTCCTGGTACTCTAATATCTAGCAAAGCTTCTTTTATATTTTCTGGGCTGCATCCTAATTTTAATGCTACACTAATAGCTGCTAAAGCATTATATACGCTAAACCTTCCTGGAATAGATACTTTTACTCGTTCGTTTCTTTCTCCTAATTTCACCTTAAAATCTACATATTGATTCGTTACTGTAATATCTTTTGCAAGTAAATTACAATGATTATCAATTCCATATGTTGCAATGTTACATTCTGGCACTAGTTTTGGTATTTTAACACTATATACATCATCACTATTAATAAATCCTGTTTGGCACATTCTAAAAAGCTGCACTTTAGAATTGAAATAGTCTTCCATGTTTGGATGTTCTTTACTACTAATATGGTCTTCTGATAAATTTGTAAAGATTGCTGTATAAAACTCACATCCTGCTACTCTAGACAATTTAAGGCTTTGTGAAGACACCTCCATAACGACAACTTCACAATTTTCTTCTACCATTTTGGCCAAAATTTCTTGCAATTTTAAACTCTCTGGTGTTGTATTATCATTATTTGCAATTTTTTTATCTCCTACATATGATGCAACTGTACCAATTAATCCTACTTTTATGCCTTGCTTTTCTAAAATATCTTTTATCATATATGTTGTTGTTGTTTTTCCTTTTGTTCCTGTAACTCCTATTAATTTTACCTTTTTCGATGGATTTTTATAATAATTACAAGCTGCCATTGCTAAGGCATATCTTGTGTCTGGAGTTACTATAATAGTAATTCCTTCTGGTATACTTTTTATGATAGATGGATTAATTTCATTTTCTTGTACCAAAACTGCCTTTGCACCATTTGCAATTGCTTCTTCTATATGTTCATGTCCATTTGTGTCAAACCCTTTGATTGCCACAAACATATCGTTTTCTTGTACTTTCCTAGAATCATTTTTAATACTAGAAATATCTATATCTAAATTGCCTTTTACTTTTAAATTTTCTAACCCAGCTAATATGTTTTTTAATTCCATAAAGCTCCCCCTTGCTTATTTTATATTTTTATCTTTTCATAAACTTTTTTATTTTATTCCAATTTTATGCTTATTATATCATATAGTTTTTTCATTAATCAACTTATATTGTTATGTTTTATTCAGTTTCTACAATAATATTTGTGTTTTTATATACTTTAATGCCATATTTCGGTAACTGCGTCTTTACAATTGCTGTTTGTTTATCAACTTCCTCTGAATTATTTTGCCCAAATGACATACCAAGTTCTACGTTCTTTAGTTCTTTTTCTGCTTCTTGGATTGTCATTCCTACTATATTAGGTACAATTACTTCTTCTAGTTTGTTTTCTTCTGTTTCATTATCTTTTATGACTTCTAAATATGGTAGCACCTCTCCTAATACTTGTGAAGCAATTGGTGCTGCAACTCCACCTCCTTGGTGTCCTCCTTCTCCTGTTGGATTATATAAGGTAATTAGGATAACAACTTCTGGGTCTGATATTGGTGCAGTTCCTATAAATGAAGTAACATATTTGTTTGTATTAACACCATCTTCTGATGTTCCTGTTTTTCCTCCTATACGATATCCTTGTACTTGAGCATTTTTTCCGCGTTCCTTGTGCTACAACAGTTTCCATCATACTTAATACATCCTCTGCTGTTTTTTCTGATATTGCTCTTTGTTTTGTTTTAATCTCAATATCTCTTTTTTCTCCTGTTTTACTATCTACAATTTGTTTTACAACTCTTGGTGCTACATATGTTCCTTTATTCGCAATTGTTCCGAAGCATTGCCACCATTTGAATAGGCGTTACTTCAAATCTTTGACCAAATGCAATGGTTCCGAAGTTCAACTGGTCCCACTTTATTTTCTTTTAAGAAAATACTTCCCGCTTCTCCTGGCAAATCGATTCCTGTTATTGTTAAAAATCCAAATTTATTCAAGTATTCATAATATTTGTGTACTCCTATCTTTTGCCCAAGCCCAATAAATACAGGGTTGCAAGAATTCATTAATGCATCTCTTAAGCTTTGTGAGCCATGTGGTCTATAATATCTCCAACATTTCATAGTAGCTCCTGCAATTGTAATACTTCCTGTACATGAAAATTCTCCTGCTTTATCTGTTGTTGTTATTCCTTCTTCTAAAGCTGCTGAAGATGTTACCAGTTTGAAGGTAGAGCCTGGTTCATATGTATCTGATATTGCTTTATTTCGCCACATTGCTTGCATATTTTTAATTTTATCTGCTGAAGATAAACTATCCCAAATAGCTTTTGCTTCATCTGTACTGGCTTCATAAGGTTCATTTAGGTTATAGTTTGGATAGCCTGCCATTGCCAAGATATCTCCATTTTTCGGATTCATAATAATAATATTACCACCATCTGTACAAACATTATCAATACAAGCTTCTTTTAAATATTTTTCCGCAATTCCTTGCACAGTAGCATCTATTGTTAAGACTAAATCATTTCCATTTACTGCACTAATATAGTTTTCTCCTTCTTTTGACATTTCACCACCGCTTCGCATCTGTTACTTTAACAATTTTTCCTTGTTCTCCTTTTAGTTCCTTTTCATAAACTGCTTCTATTCCGTCTAACCCTTGATTGTCATATCCACAAAACCCTATAATCTGTGAAGCTAAGTTATTATATGGATAATATCGTTTTGTATCTTCGTCAATATTAATGCCAGATACAATATTGTTTCCATTCATCCATACTCTTAATTCATCTGCTTTTTTCTTATCTACTTTTTTAGCAATTATCTCAATTGAGCTTCTCTTTTTTACCTTTTTTAACGTTTTTTCATAATCTAATTCAAAAATGTTAGAAAGCGCTTCTGCTACTTTTTCTTTGTCCTGTTTTGCAATATTAACAGGATTAACTGTAATAGTATTTACGGTACTGCTGACTGCTAGTGCAATTTTACCTGTAGCATCATAGATTGTTCCTCTTTTTGGGTTAATGTTTCTATCCATTGTTTGTTGTGCATATGCCATAGATTGTAATTCATTTCCCATTACAAACTGTATCCAACCTATTCTAATAATAAAAGCTCCAAACACAATCGCTGTTCCTAAAATCCAAAATAACATTCTTTTTCTTCTACTAATTTCACTTATTCTATCATCTGTTTTTATTTTCTCCTTTTGATATTGCTTTTTGAATTTCTTTTTTTGCATTTTAGACACATTTTTCTGAATTCTAGGTATATCTTCTTGTTTTTTATTTTTTTGTTTTTTCATTTTCAAAATTTCTTTTTTGGGAATATTCCCTCTTAACTTTTTGTCAAAATTCACACTATCTCCTCCCATTTTTGTCCATATTCTTCATGCTTCTTATAGTGTTAATTTTATTCTGGTTTATTAAAAAAAAGACTAAAAAAGGAGTAGTATTTTTTACTACTCCTTTGCTTATCTTATTCCTCAACTTTTTTAAAAGAATCTTTCCCTACACCACATAATGGACATGTCCAATCATCTGGTAAGTCTTCAAATTTTACACCTTCTGCTTCTTCATCATAGATGTATCCACATACAATACATTCATATTTCATTTTTTTCACCTCCTAATAATTTGCCATCATTTTGGCTAATTCTTGCATCTTCTCTATTGTCTCTTCATTCATACTTGTTTTAATTGTAACAATTGGCTCGCATATTGTTATATTTTTCATATCTTTTAATTTATTTTGTACGCATTTTGCTGCCATTGGCGCCCATGAACCATTTTCTATAATACCAATTGTTCTGTTTTGATAATTTTTATGTTGTAAATGATTTAGAAACTCCTCTGTTGTTGGAAATAGTCCTGCATCATAAGTAGGTGCTGCTATAATTAGTCTATCATACCTAAACGCATCTTCTACTACTTCTGACATATCTGCCCTTGCTAAATCACTGATTACTACTTTTTCTACATGCTGCTCTTTTAGCATTTCTACTAATTTTTCTACTGCCTTTGCTGTATTACCATGAATAGAGTTATATGCTACTAGTATTCCCTTTTCTTCTGGTTTATAACTACTCCATATATTGTATCTGTCAATATAATAACCTAAGTTTTCCTTTAAAATTGGACCATGTAATGGACAAATCATTTGAATTTGTAATACAGCAGCTTTTTTTAATACAGCTTGTACCTGAGCACCATATTTTCCAACAATATTAAAATAATATCTTCTTGCCTCACAATCCCAATCTTCTTCTACATCTAATGCACCAAATTTGCCAAACCCATCTGCTGAAAATAGCACCTTTTCTGTTTGTTCATATGTAAACATAACTTCTGGCCAATGTACCATAGGTGCCATAATAAATTGTAGTTTATGATGTCCTAAGTCTAGTATCTCTCCTTCTTTTACAATCATACATCTATCTGACAAATTTTTGCTAACAAATTGTGGTAGCATCACTTGTGCTTTTTGGCTAAGTACAATTTTCATATTCGGATATTTCTCTGCAATTAATTCAATTCCTGCTGAATGGTCTGGTTCCAAATGAGAAATAATTAGATAATCTGCTTTTTTGTCTTTTAAAATAGTTTCTATATTTTTAATCCATTCACTTACTGCTCTTTTATCTACAGTATCCATAAGTGCTACTTTTTCATCTTCAATAATATATGAATTATATGATACACCATTTGGTATTTTATATTGACTTTCAAATAAATCTAATGTTTTATCATTAACCCCTACATATTTTATTTTAGCTGTAAGATTTATATTCATTTTCTTTCACTCCTTCGCTTTAGTATAACAATAAATAATTAACTTTTCAATAGTTTCTTTTTTATATTTGTTAAAAGAGATAGCATCGCCATCTCTTTTTTAGTGTATTTTTTATTTTAGAACTTCTTTTATACTTTCTGTTATAATGTCTAATCCTTTTATTAATAATTCCTCTTCTATTACAAGTGCTGGCATTATTTTTAAAACTGAATCATTACTTCCTGCAAGCTCTATAATTAATTTTTTCTCAAAACACTTATCTAATACTTGCCTTGCTAATTTTCCATCTTTAAATTCGATTCCCCATGAAAGTCCTATTCCTCTTATTTCCATATCTTCTTTTAATAGTGGCTTTATATTTGCTTCCAAATATTCTTTTACAATCTCTTCTTTTTCTTTTACCATACCAGGAATATCTTGCTTTACTGTCATTTCTAGTGCTGCAAGTGCTGCTACTATTGAAAGCTGACATCCTCTAAACGTTCCATTATGTTCTCCTGGTTTAAATACATCTAATTCTCTTTTTAGTAGAGTAATTGCAAATGGTAGTCCATATCCTCCTATTGATTTTGACATACATACAATATCTGGTACAATGCCAGCTCTTTCAAATGAGAAAAATGTTCCACTTCTTGAGCATCCAATTTGTACTTCATCACAAATTAATAGAATTTCATGTTTATCGCAAAAACTTCTTAAATCTTGTAAAAATTGTTCACTAAATACATGAATTCCACCTTCTTGTTGTACTGTTTCTATAATAATTGCAGCTGGCTTTTCATATCCCGAATGATCGTCTTCTAATAGTTTTTCCATATATCCAATTGTATCAAAATTATGATTCATAAAATGTGGAGCAGGTATATGTACTACATTTGCATTTAATGATACTCCTGCCGCTTTTCTAGCCATTGCTTCTGTTGTTAGTGCTAAAGCTCCTAATGTCATGCCATGAAATGCACCTGTAAAAGCCCATATATCTGGCCTTTGAGTAACTTTCCTTGCCAATTTTAGTGCTGCTTCTATTGCATTTGTTCCTGTTGGACCTGGAAACAAAATTTTATAATCTAACTTTCTAGGTTTTAAAATTTCTGTTTCAAAATAGCTAATAAATTTTTCCTTTGGTAATGCATACATGTCTAATGAATGAATAATTCCATCTTCTTGCAAATAAGAAATTAATTTCTCTTTAATGTAATCTGGATTATGTCCATAATTTAGTGCTCCTGCTCCATCAAAAAAATCTATATATTCATTTCCATCTATGTCTTTATAAATGGACCCTTTTGCATATACAAGTTCTATCGGCCATTTTCTACAATAACCTCTTACATTGGATTCATATTCTTCAAATATTTCTTTTCCCATCTTCTATGTTCCTTTCTCTATTTTTCATAGTAGTATACTACTACTGTTGTCCTTCCTTGTCAAGTATGCCTTTTGCTTCTAATATATCTTTCGATTTACCAAAAGAGACTAAAATATATTTCTATACTTTAACCTCTTTATTTTCCCATAAATATATTAATTATTTTTTGAAACCAACTTAATTCTACATTGTCAATAACAACCTTTTCTGTTGATGGTTCTACATAGTCTTTCTTTGGCAAACTAACATAGATTTTTTGTGTATTATCCAATTTTTGCATTCCTAGTTTTTCTCTTGCCATTTTTTCTATATTACTTAAATTTAAATTGTTCTCGATGTTTACTTGTAGTTGTTCATTTTCTTTTTGAGTAACTGCTAATGTATTTTTTAGCTTTTCATTTTGATTAAATCTTTCATTAATTAATGAATTTCTGTAGCTAATCGCAAGTAAGATAGAAAATACAATTCCAATATACATAACCGTTTTTACATGTGACTTTATCTTTCTTTTTTTCTGTGGTCTACGTTCTTTTTCTTTATTTGTTTGTTTTAATGTACTAGATTTCTTCTTTATATAAGGATTTCTTTGTGGTACATATTCTGGTTCTAACTTTCTTGGACTAGTTTCATATTGGTATCCACTTACTCTGTAATTCGGCATCAGTTACTCACCTCTTTTCATTCTTTCGTTTCTCTATCTATTCTTTCAAAAACTCTTAATTTTCCACTTTTGCTTCTTGAATTTTCTTCTTGTTCTTCTTTACTTGGAAGTATTGGCTTTTTCGTTATAAATTTCCCCCATGATGTATAATGGCATACGCAGTATGGCAAATCTTTCGGACAAGTACATTTTCCCTCTAATTCTTGCATTGCTTCTTTTACTGCTCTGTCCTCTAAAGAGTGAAATGTAATAACAACTAGCCTTCCACCTTGTTTTAATACTTCTACTGAATTTTTTATTGTTTCTTTTAAAGGTTCAATTTCATTATTTACTTCTATTCGAATTGCTTGAAAAGTTCTCTTGGCTGGGTGTCCATCATTTTGCTTTGCCTTTGGAATAGAATTTCTGATAATTTCAACAAGTTCTCCTGTTGTTTCTATTCTTCTAGCTTGTCTTACATTGCAAATGTTCTTTGCAATGTTTTTTGCAAATCTTTCTTCTCCATATTCAAATATAACTTGTGCTAGTTTTTCTTCTGTATATTCATTGATAACAATTTCTGCTGTTAGTTCTTGCTCTTGGTTCATACGCATATCTAATTTTGCATCTCCCATATAGCTAAACCCACGCATACGTTCATCTAGTTGATATGAAGATACTCCTAAATCTAGTAAAATTCCATCTACTTTCTGAATTTGTATTTCCTGTAAAATTGTTTTTATATCATCATGATTTCCATGTACATATTTTACATTATTGTGTGCTTGTAATCGGTCTTTAGCAGCTTTAAGGGCTTCTATATCTTTATCAATTCCAATTAAAATACCCTTAGGTGACAAGTTTCTTAAAATTTCTTTACTATGACCAGCGCCCCCTAAAGTTCCATCTACATAAATCCCATCTGATTTTATATTAAGTTCTTTTATACATTCGTTTAATAAAACAGATTTATGCTTAAATTCCACCTTTTACAGCTCCTATCTATTTTGCTAATATTAGCTATGCAAACAGTTGGTATATATGAAATACCAACTGCATGCTTTATCTTTTGTGTAAGTTATCTTTTGTACTTTAGACTAACTCGTTTTCTTTTATGTATAAACAATCAATATTTTATCTTTTGAGAATTAAAACATCTTTTGTTTGTATTCCCTCTTTTGTTACAATTCAAAATTCTTTTCTTTTGTAAAACTTTTCTTTTTATCTTTTGTATCCTTTAATTTTATCTTTTGTTTTGATTATCTTTTGTAATTCTTTTCATTTTTATCTTTTGTACTTTATATAAACTTTTACAAGTTATATACCAAGCATTGTCATGTTTTCGGCAATTTCATCTGCAGAAATATTCTCATCACTGTTATAAGATTTCCATTTATCTTTGTTCCAAATTTCAATTCTAGTTCCTACACCAATAATAACAACTTCTTTTTCCATTGCTGCATATTCCCTTAAGTTTCCTGCAATTAAAAATCTACCTTGTTTGTCAATTTCGCATTCTGTTGCACCTGACAAGAAAAATCTAACGAAATCTCTTGCATTTTTGTTGGTAAGTGGAAGTGTTTTTAATTTTTCTTCAAAGTTTGTCCATTCATTTTGTGAAAAACCAAATAAGCACCCATCAAGCCCCTTGGTAACAATAAACTTTTCACCAATATCTTCTCTAATTTTTGCTGGCATAATTAATCTGCCTTTAGCATCTAGCGAGTGTTCATATTCACCGATAAGCACTTTGTTTCACCTCGTTTCACTTTCTTACCACTTTGTACCACTTTGCTCCACTTCAATTTGATTTTAATACAAGAATATATAAATTGCAAGCACTTTTTTGAAATTTTTTTTGCGTTTTTGATATGCAATTTTCCACATTTTGTGCTAAAAATGTGGAAAATCAAAAGTGTATTTTTGTATACTTAAGTTATAACATGTTATTGGCATTGTTCTTATAAACAAGTTTTCTTCAATCTTTTGTTTTCTTTTTGACTCTAATTTTTTTTAACATTTACAAATTATCTTTTCCTACTTTTCACATAAAAAGAAGTTATATCCTATAAAGACATCATAACTTCTTTTTTATTGCTATCTATTCCTTTAAATTTTATCCCATCTTTTGTTTACTTCATTCCAATTTAGAATATAAAAAAATTCACTAACATATTCTTTTCTATCTGTTTTATATTGCAAATAGTATGAATGTTCCCACATATCCAATACTAATAATGGTATACATCCCCATAGTGTTAAATTCTGGTGCTTTTCACATTGCAAAATCTCCAATTTATCAAATCGGGATTCCCAAACAAGTAATGTCCATCCTGAAGCTTCTACTGCTATTGCTGCTTCTGCAAATTGTTTTTTGAAAACATCATAGCTTCCAAAATCCTTAATAATTTGTTCCATCAAACTATTATTAGGACTTGTTGGCATAGCAGGTCCCATATTCAAAAAAAATAATTCATGTAAGATGATACCTGAACCAAAAAAGCTCAAGTTCTTTTCTAAACATTTTATATTTTCGAAATTCCCTGTTTTTCTTGCCTCCTCAAGTTTTGCTTGTGTCTTATTGGTATTCGCAACATAACCTTTATACAACTTATCATAATGCAATAATAATGTTTCTTTTGAATAATATGGTTCTAAAGCATCTAATGGATATGGTAATTTAATTTCTTTTATCATAATAAAACCTCCTAGTTATTATTATATTAATAACTAAGAGGTTCTATTCATTTCTTGCAAACAAACTTTTAATATACTTTCTAAGTCCGCAGTATCTATCACAGATTTCTTGCTAGCTGCTAACATTTCCTCTGGTGACACTTTTCTTAAATTTAATATATAGCCATTTTTTAATGATAGTTGCCTTATAAACTCTCGAATTGTGCGACCATTGCCTTCTCTAAAAGGATGCAGTACATTTATTTCTGCAATATAATATGCTAGTCTTTGTGCAAAGTAGTCTTTATCAAGATTCTCAAGATTGTTTTCATCTTTTAATTCTTTTAATAATCGCTCTAATTCTGAGCTAATATATTCCCAGTGAGCAAAGCTAAAAACACCTTTCGAAATATCTTCTGTTCTAAATTTTCCTGCAAAAGGATAAATATCTTCAAACAAATAAGTATGAAGTGCTATTAAATGTTTGCTATCAAAATTACCTGTAACTCCTTTTTGTCTTAGTCCTAATAATTTTGCTGCTGTAATTTTAGCTTCATACTTTTGTAATAATTCATTATCTTTAATATTTAATTTGTTTACTAGTGTATTGCTATTTTCGTAACAATAACTAGATTTTCTTTCTTTATACATTTCTTCCATTGCTTTTTACCAGTCTTTCTGTTATGCTATTTCGTTTTTTATCATGCTAATTAATTGTGGCATATCTATTTCTTGGTTTGCAAATTGTCTATATAAATTTACATCTGTGTCTGTAATTTCCATTCCTTCAATTGCTAAATCATTTTTAATATTGTCGATATTAAAATTAAAAATTTCTTCATTAAACATTGATTTTTACCTCCAAAATTTCATTTCCCCACTACTATTATTATACCATAAAACGCCTAAAAAATCCAGCTTTTTAGGCGTTTTTTTTAATATGTTAATGTAATTAAGTTAAGCATTTTGTAACTTAGATACATCCTAATCAATTGTAGTACTTGTTCTGCCTGTTCCTACCACATTTTCCTGAAGAGAACGCCAAGTGTTACAACCAACAATTCCATCTACAGATAGACCTCTGCTTCTTTGATATTCTCGAACTGCATTTTGTGTTTGTGCTCCAAAAATGCCATCTAGCCCACCCGTACGATATCCTAGTGTATTTAAGTCGTCTTGAGCAATTAGTACATACATACTAACACTTCCTCTTTTTACTGTTGGAAATCCTCCTGTAGAACAGGCTGGTTTTCCAAATCTTTTGTCAAAATGAACCCACGTAGGGCTAATACTAACAGGCTCGACATAACTCCATATTCCAGAATTTGCTGCACTATTTCTTAAAGCATTTCTTTGTGAATTTGACATTCTTTGTCCTACATCAAATGCTGTTCCTGCATAGTGTTGTGACTGATTTCCATGTCCGCCTTCATAAGGTCTTTTAAAAGCAAATCCAACATCTATTGGTCTTCCCCAAGTATATCTTTGACTATTCCAACTTTGCATTGTTCTTTTTGAAGTCCATAAAGTAGGACTTTTACTTGATCCTCTAAATTCTCTTACGGTTAATGTACGATTTGTATTATATGGCATTGCATCTGAAAGGTCTCTATAGTAAGTTTCCATACGATCAGTATCATTATTAAACACAATTATCTTTGCCATCATATTCTCCTTTTTCTTTTTTGTTATATTCTATGTTCTACTTTAGAAAAAGTGAATGTTGTAGCATTGTTTATGTTTTACCATATCGGCCATCAATTTCAGCTGTACGATATTTTCGTATGGCTGATTTCCTTTGATTCCTTATTTCAATTAATACCCCTAAAAATTAAAGTCTAAATACGCATATTTTTTTGTTTTAAAGTTTAAAGCCCTTTCTATGTCCTCTTTTGCTTCTTTTGATATTTCATTAATTCTAACATATGCATTTTCATGTCTTACTAATGGTACAATGTATCTTATTTTTGCATTTATACTAACACAATATTGATCTAATACTGGCATATCACTCTCATGTACACTTGTTGCTTCTCTCCATAGTTTAAAACAATCTGCAATATTTTCTTCTTGGCAATTTTCGATTCTATCAATAATTTCTTTTTCAGATAATCTATATAAATCTGCTATTGTAATTAATTTTTTATCAGACATTTTACGCATAACATCTGCTAAAAATTGCATTGATAATTTTACTTCATTTGTAATATAAGATGATGACAATTTACTCATAATACTTACAAATTTGTTAGCAACTTCTTTATCTTTAAATCCAAGTTCTTCTATTCCCGCTTCGTTTTTTTGTACTTCTATATTTTGATATATTTGCTTTACTTCTTCTAAGTTCCATAAATTTTTTCTAACTCCAAAACCATTTGAAAGAGTATATTCTAATCTATCTGCTGAAAGCATTGGAGTATCATTGTCTGCAATTGGATATATATGATAATCGCATACCTCTTCTACTTTTATGTTATCCCTATTTAATAATTGCATAATTTCTTTTGAGTCTTGAATCATTTTAGTTGTTAGCTCTTCTGTTGATTCTTGTTTTTCATAGTCTCCATTCATAAAGTCAATACAATGTTTAAACACAGGTGTTGCAATATCATGAAATAACCCTGCTAGTGTTTGTTTTTTGTCCTTTGTAAAATGCCATACAATTAAAGCAACTGCTATACTATGGTCTAAGCTAGAATACCATAGCTTAATTTGAAACATTTTCGAATAAAAGTTACCACAGCTTACACTAACCCCTGCCTGTTTTTGCATCTCTGGGGTATTAATATAATCATATAAAAATTCTGGTATTTCATCTGATAATATACTAAAATATTCCCTAATTGTTTCGTTTAAATTTTCAAAATATTCTTTTCCTTGCATTTCTTTCTCCTCTTATTCGTTTTTATTATATCTTATCACATTTTCATCATATTTCATAGCCCTAAAAAAATAGTTGTCCTTGTCTTCAAAGTATGATACTATTATTTTATTAAAATGATAAAAAGAAAGGCGAATATACCTATGTTAGCTATTGTATTTGCAATCATTGTTACTATTCTTATTTTAATTATGTGTAAGGATTTTTATAAAGATTTCAAAAAATTTTTAAGTCTTATCTTCATATTTATCATTACAACAATTTTTATTTATGTCATATTGAGTCATATTGATTTTTTTAAAAACATTATTTCTCAAAGTAATTATCCTATTTATGACAAATTTGTTTTACTACTAAACAGTTTGTCTATTGCAATCTTAATTGATGGTATATTCTCTTGTATTTTTCAGAGTTTATATGAAAGTATAATTATATGGCGACATGAGAAAGCAATTAAATCTCAAGATTTCGAATACTATCGCGACATTCTTCAAACGAAAGCTCCTGCTATTCTTTCTTATTGCTATAATAGAAAATTAAATATAGAAGATGAAGTTGTTGCAATTCTTTTGAATCTTAAAAAGAAGGGAATCATTGAATTAGAAAAAGATGCTATCAATATTATTGGAAATATTAATGGGTTAGAGAGCCATGAAAAATATGTATTAAATAATATAAAAAGAATATCCTCTGATAAAAAAACTTTTAAACATTCCTTCAAAACTTTATTGTTTGAAGATTTAGTTCGTAAAAACTATGCTTACATTCCAACTTCTGAAAAAGTAAATATTTATGATATTATGGGAATATTCATTGTATGGATGATTATATTTACACTAGTAACCATACCAATTTTTATGGAACTTTCACAAATAGGTTTTATGTTATTTTTCGCTTACTTTTTAACTTTTGTTTGCATTCCTATTTATGAAGCAATAGATAAGAAAATTCATCCCATTGTTAGAACTAAAAAAGCACTAAAACTAAGTGGAAAACTTAAAGGATTAAAAAATTATATTCATGATTACTCTATTATAGCAAATAATGGAATAGAAAATATCAATTTATATGATGAATATGTAATATATGCTATTATTTTAAATATTAGAGGGAAGCTTAATACTCAGTGTAAACAAATATATCGCAATATAAAAAATAGAGTTATACATAAAAGAATAAAGAATAGTCGTAAGAAGTAATCCTTTCTTACGACTATTCTTTATTCTTTTCCTATATCTATGTTTTTGCCATTCTTAGCCCAATATAAGAATGGTGTGTCACATATTGCAATTAGAGTTTCAAGTATTGAACCTGTTATAGCAATAGATAAAATGGTTCCCATGTCCATCACTCCAACAAAAGCTAAAAAGGCAAAAAAGAAATTTTCACTACAATTTGCTACAATAGTGGCTATATTATTTCTAAGCCATAGCTTTTTAGGAAATTTTTCTTTTAGTTTATCAAAAAGCCATACATCAAACATATTGCTAATAAAGTACATTGTAAGACTTGCTATGCTAGTTCTCAGATTAATAGCAAATAATGTTTGCATACTTTCTTGTACTAAGTCTGTTTCGTCTGGAATAAACAGTAATCCAATTTGAGTTGTAACAACAAAAATAATTGCAGATACAAATCCCAACATAATTGCTTTTTTACTATACTGCTTACCATATTTTTCACTTATAATATCTGTAGCAAGGAAATTACTTGCAAACATAATATTTCCAAGTGAACTAACAAG
>CATKGX010000165.1 GCA_949747775.1 uncultured Clostridia bacterium
CATAAGCATTGAGTTATAGTTTGCCAAATGTGCTCCTACATAATTTTCTTTTAAATGTATACCATCTCTTACAGGAAGTGCCATGTCTCCTTCTTCATCCATAATATCTACATTTGCAATATCCATAAAATCATGTTCTTTAATTGCTTTCCAATGTTCCTCTGTTGTATTTCTTCTTCCACTATATGCTGTGTTACATTCTACAATTGTTCCATTTAGTTTTTTTACTAAATCTTTAATCAAATTTGGATTTAAAAAGTTGTGTCCTCCTGGTTCCCCTGTTGAAATTTTAACAGCTACCTTGCCTGTTAATTCTTTTCCCACTGCCTCATAAATTTTAATTAAACTTTCTGGAGTAATCTCCTTTGTAAAATACACTTTTGCTTTTTCCATAAACATCTTCCTCTCTTAATTTATATATTATTCTTCAGGAAATAACTTATCTAGAATTCTTTTATATCTTTGGAAAATAGGATGGCTTTTGTCTTGTCCATAAATGCAACTTTCATAGACACTACAATAATACCATCTTTGAATCTCTTTTCCTCTTTTTAAAGCTCCCCAAGATTCTTCTTCCCCATATTTTTCAATACATTCATATAAATCTTCTAAATTACTTATTTTATCACAAGCTACTATTAGCTTTGAGCCTAGTGGTGCATTTTTAATATGTTCAATTGTATGCTTTTTTCTTTCTTCCCATTCTAATGATTTGTCTGGTTCTGAAGCATCATAAACATAGTCTCTTACTGTTTTCCCAAATTCTTTTTCAATGTCTTCAAACTCGTGAGGTGTGTCTTCTACTACATCATGTAATAAGCCTGCTATAACAACATCTTCATCACATCCATTTCTTTGTAAAAGCATTCCTACTGTATATGGATGAAATATCATATCAACATCCTCTATTTTTCTTTTTTGCCCCTTATGTGCCTTTGTTGCATAATAAATTGCATATTCTATTCTATCTTTTTGCATACTTCATTCCCCCCTATTATTTTCTTTGGCTATTATATAATAATATATGTTAAATTAACAATATCTTTTTTAAATTATTATTAAAATATACCTTTTTTTGCTTTGCAAGCAAAAAAAGAACCAGCCACAAAACATCTTTGTGACTGGCTCTTCTTTGTTACTCTACAATAACCATGTTCTGGCCTTTTGGCAAAACAGGCTTAATTTCATAAGCCTTCTGTCCCATCCAACTTGACTTAAGACATTCCAGCAGTTTCCTGTCGTCGTAGTAGCTTTTGAAGTCATGTCCCTGGTATGTAACCTCCGCATATTCTTTGGTAAGTTCGACGATTACCCGATTTGCCACATGACAAGTTCCATCTTCCTCTACTTGCCATATATCCTGTGGCTTCACCGGGAAGCAAAGCATATACGGATACTCTGGAGTAAACAGAGCTTTATAAGTCTCATACCAGTCTTTATCTCCTTCTGGATGATTCTTCGCATAATCGTTTACTCGATTTGCTACTACCATGGCCTCCTCCAACGAGTGAAAAAACAGTTCTTGTACAGCACCGAAGTCTGTTTCTTTTCCTTCTTCTTTGGCATATAAGCAAACTGCACAACCAGTTGCATAGCTTATCCTGCTAACCTTTCCTTTTCCAATCCCGCGTACCGTTGTTACTATTCTTTCTCCTCCCTCTATATAATCATACCACACCCGCAGGTAGTATACTGTTTCACCCAGCTTTGCGGTAAGAGGGGAATCGAAAGTGGAATCAGTGTTGATTGTTGCATCACAAGGTAGCATAGCACTGCCCATCTTGACATAGCCTACTTCTTTTTTTACCATTTCGTTTGTCATTGTAGTAACCTCCAAAAATTCAATTATTTTCTTGGAATACTGCACTTTCCTTTTGGAACTCTATTTATTATACTACTTTTATGTAAACTCGTCAACTTAGTTATGTAGAACTCTAGTTTACTATACTAAAAGTAACATTCAAATAACATCAAAACTTTTTTTATTTTTCTCCTTTACAATTATGTCAAATGTTGATATAATCTATGCAATTCTTATTATAAAGGAGGATTTCCGTATGAATATACGGCCGTTCGTTGTAGAATTTACTGGAACACCCGAAGCTGGCAAAACAACTACTATCAAGCAAATTATTCCTTTGCTTGAAGCCTCTTCTAGTGTGAAGCAAAATGGCGTGTATTATATGAAACGTGCTGAAGTGCGATATGTTCGTGAAGCAGCAGAAGTAACGCCCTCTTGTATTCCCAAAGGTAGCTTTGATGCTAATTTTTGGATGAGAGCACACACCGTAGCAGAGCTTTTTGAACAGCTTTATAACACCTCTCATAATGATATTATTATTGCTGACAGAGGAATTATTGACGCCCAGTTCTTTGGCTATAAATTTTATGCCCAAGGGCTATGTTCTAAAGAAGAGCATGAATCGTTTATTAGTCTAATTAAAAACAAAACACTACTACCAGACCTGCTAATTTACTTGAAAACCTCTCCTGAAGAATCCATTCGTAGGCGTGGAGGCGAAGGAAGAATTGTAACTCTTGATTGGGTTAAGAATTACAATGACCTGTTTGAAGAATTCATTGTCTCTGGTGCTATTTCTGTTCCACTTTATTCTATAGACACCACTGGTGTACCGCAACACTTTGTAGTACAGGCAGTCACAAATAAGATTATGAGTGATTATGTATTTTTTATTAACCAAAGATAAATAAAATCCCCCAAAAAGTTTACCACTTTTGGGGGATTTTACTGTACCTAGTCCTTTTCTATTGATACTTATTAAAGTAATCTTCAAAATCTTCTTTCGCTATTGGTTTTGAATAATAATAACCTTGAATCATGTCACATCCTATATGTGTTACAAATTCCATTTGTTCCTTAGTTTCAACACCTTCTACAATGGTTTTTACGCCAAGATGCTTCGCTATTAGCATAATATAATTAATCATATTTTGGTCACTTGATAAATCTGCTTTGTCTACAAATACTTTATCAATTTTAATGATATCAATTGGCATGTTTTGCAACATACTAAGTGATGAATATCCTGTACCAAAGTCATCAATCGAAATCATAAACCCTTCCTTTTTTATATTATTCAATACTCTTAAAATATCAATGCTTTTATCTATTGTTGCACTTTCTGTAATTTCTAAGTCAATTAAACTTGGCTCTAGTCCATATTTCTTTGTAATTCTAACATATTCTTCTATAAAGTTTTCATTTGCAAAATGCTCTTTTGAGACATTAATCGAAATCGTTGGCACATAATCGTATAACTCTTTCCATTTTACAATGTCTTTACATACCTGTTCAAAAATGTATAAATCTAATTTTATAATAAATTTATTCGCTTCAAATAAAGAAATAAACTTGTTTGGTGGTATCATTTTTCCATCTTTTTCCCATCGCACTAAAGCTTCTGCACCAACTACCTTCTCATTTTTCGTAGATACTTTTGGTTGGTAAACAATTTTGAACTCTTCATTTACTAGTGCATCTTCCATAGAAGATTCTATTTGTTGTTCTTCTACGATTTTATTTTCAAGTATTTCATCAAATATATAATAATTATCATGATATAAGCCCTTTATTTTAGTACGAGCCATATAAGCTTTATCTAAAACTTTGTTGATGTCTGTTTCATTTTCTTGAATTTTATAAACACCAATTGATACATTAATATGTAATTTCATTTTTTGTACTTCTAGCTTTGAGCTTTCATAAAATATTTTATTTAATAGTTTATTAATGTCGCCAGAATAGCTAAAAATTGCTGCAAAGATATCATTTCCCATTCTGCATGTAATGTTTCCTTCTGGTAATATCTTACTTAACTTTCTACCAGCTTCTTTTAAAATTTCATTACAGAATTTGTATCCATATATATTATTTAACGCTTTAAATTTATTAATATCTAATGCAATAACATATTTATTTTTCTTTATCTCTTGCAAATACTTTTGCCCATTATCTTTAAAATATGCTTCATTTCCTAATAAAGTAATTGGATCAATGTATGCTACTTTATATAGTCTATCATTTTTCTTTTGATTTGAAACATTTATATAAATTGATATAACAATCATTCCTAAACTAATTAATACACAAAGAACAAAAGACATAATAACAAGTACGATTAATTCTTTTCCAATTGTAGTATCTGATGCAGTTGTAACAACATACCAATCATTAATATTAACCTTTTCGTAATGGATAAAATAAGTTTCTCTGCCTAGATTAATATCAAAGGTGCCTACTTCTTTTCTTTTTATACTTTCTGCCATATCATCAATTTTCTGAAGTACTTCTTTATCTTCAATTTGGTAGCTTGTTTTCACATAATCATACCATATCATATTATCTTCTTTTATAGTGTCAAATGAATCAATTAATACTAAACCATCATTATTAATTAAATATGTGCCACCTTTGCCAAACAATCTTCTTAACAAAATATCTTTATAATCTTCTGTGTTAATTGTTGCCATAAGTACTAGTTCTTGCCCGTCTAGTTCAAATGTTTTTGAATAGATATTTACTTGATTATTCGAAACTGTACTTGGTCTATTTTCGGATAAGTATACCTCTTCTTCATTGTTAAAAAATTCTTCTATATTTGCATAATTTTTTACAATGTGTCCATCACTTGTTGTTCCATTCCCTTTTTTGTCTAAAATAACTAATCTTGTAAAATGATAATCTTCTAAATCCCCTTTATATCTTTCAAAAATCTCTTTAGCAGATTTAAAATATCCCCTATTAATAGAATCTACCATAATATGTACAAAGTTTTTTTGGTCTGTTATTCCCAAATTTAGTTGAGTCGCTGTTTGCTGACTAAGCTCTGTAATATTAGTATATATATTTTTATAAACTAAGTCCTTAACATATTTCACATAAAAAAAGGATAAAACAAGAACTGCCACTAATAAAATAGGCATCCACCAAAAGTTTAGTTTATATTTTTCTTTTTGCATATATACGATTTCATCTTTCTTTTTCATATAACACCTCTTATGTTTTTCATTACATTTTTACTATATAATAAAAGGAAATATTTTGCAATAGTTTTATTTTCTTATCTCCCTTTACTTGCTTTTTATTACTTTATATAACACTAAGAATCATTATTTTGTAATTTTTATCTTCGCAATAAAAAATCCTTCAAACATTTCATTTGGGCAAACACATATTGTTCCTGGTATGCTAACTGGAAGAAGTGGAATTTCTTTTACATCTTTTAATTGAATGGGTACAATTTCTGCTTTTGTCCCCTTTAGTGCCTTTTCTAGTATTTCCTCATTTTCATTTTTCAAAATAGAACAAGTAGAATATACCATTTCCTGTCCAGATTTTAATAAGTTAAGTGCTTTTTTTAATAGCGCTACTTGTGCCTTAGCCGATTTTTGTATTAAATTTGTTGTAAAGTTTTTTTCTAGCATTTTGTCTGTTTCATAAATTGTTCCACTTCCACTACAAGGAGCATCTAGTAAAATTTTATCAAATGAAAAGAAATCACTTAAATTTCTAGCATCTGTTATCATAACATAACCACAAGTAACTCCTTGCTTTTCTAAGTTATATTTTAGTCTTTCACCGCGTATTTTGTTTAATTCGCAAGCAGTAATCATCGCTTTATTATTTGTTACGGCTGCCATTTGTGTTGTCTTACTTCCTGGTGCTGCTGCCATATCCAAAATATTTTCCCCTTCTTTTGGGTTTAGCACCATAACTGGTAACATAGAAGAAAGACTTTGAAGATAAATTTCTCCATTTTTATAAATCTCTAACTTCTGTATATCATTTTCATCTGCATTTGTTACAATAAGCGCTGTTTCATTCCATGAAACCTCTTGATATGTAATCTTCTTATTTTCTAACTCTTTTTTTACAATAGACTTATTCGATTTTAATGTGTTTACTCTAAGTGTTGTCATCCTTTTAGCTTGATATCCCTTTAAAATCGTATTTGTTTGTTCTGTTCCATATTGCTTTTCTAACATATCTACTAAAAACTCTGGAATCTTTGCCATTTCACTTCTCCTTTTAGATATATTTTTTGTTTCTTCATCTATTTTTCTAGTAAACCTTCAAATTTATTACTAATTTCTGGTGCATATTTTTTTAAATTAATCGGTTTTAGATTTCTGTCTGTAAAGCAATGTTTTGTTTCTCCTAAAAGCACCAATTTTCCCGTTTTTTTGTCAGTTACTTCGTATTCCACTTTCATCCTAACACCAGTATATTCTGTAATTTTAGTAGATACTAAAATAGTATCTTCAAATGTTACATGATATTTATAGGTACAGCTAACGCCTAACACTGGTATTGTAATGCCATTTTCTTCTAATTTTGAAAATGGCATGTTCTTCTTCTCTAGCCATTCACATCTAGCTTCTTCTAAAAAACGAATATAGTTGGAATGATGTACAACGCCCATTCTGTCCGTTTCATAATAATTTATTTTTCTTTCAAACATATAACCCATATTTTTATTTTACACCTTGCTTGGTAAGTTCCTACAAGATATTCCCCTTTCTTTTTACTTTTCTATTTATTCTTTGCTTAACTTTTTTAAGCTTAGTATATCCAACGAATACTTATAACATTCTAACTTTTCTGATAAGAAATCCTCTAATTTTGCCTCTTTACAAATTAATTTTTCTTTTTGCGCTTTTGTTAGTGTCTTTATATGATATTCTAATTTAGAGGCAAGTTTTCTACTATCTGATGTCCATACACATTCTAGCTTTTCTGGAATGTGTCTTATCGTATATTTTGCACACTTTTCTCCTCTTTCAAAATGTTCTAACATTCTGCGTTCAATATCAGTGGTAATACCTGTATAAATTGTATTATCTTTACATCGTAGCATATATGTATAATACATTACACTCATTTCATATGCCTCCTTATTCCATAACAAATTGTATCATAGCAACCTACTTTTTTCAAACGAAAAAGCGAAGATTTTAAAAATCTCCGCTTTTCGTGTCTAGCCTACTTGGTTACCACAAAGTGGTAATCCGCAAAATCTTTCACGTTTTTAATAACCTTCCTGTAAGGACCAGTTCTAACAGTAACATAGTTGCGGAACGGGTCCCGAATAGAATCCCTGATAGACTTGACCTCCTTCGTCGTCCACATCCTCCACAGACCCTTTACGAACACTTCCGCACCATACGCCCAGTACTGATTTTTCCCAAACTGCAGCTTCTTGTCGCTGTATACGCGAATAATAGCATTCGCTTCTTTGGGTGACGCCGGCCGAACCGTAAAACCTTGAGCAATCAGCTTATCAACCGCCTGCTTTCTCAGCTCAAAAATATTAGGAACTTCCGCCTTGTTACCACCACGGGTTACGGTCTCGCCGTCCTTGACCAGACCAGTATTTGCAAGATTAACCGCCTCATTTATCTGGTTCCGCTGTTTTTTGCTAAACATCGTACTACCTCCTAATTATGTTGTAGTTTTATAAAGTGTATATCATATATATTATAGCATAATTGTGCTATAGTTGCAATACA
>CATKGX010000166.1 GCA_949747775.1 uncultured Clostridia bacterium
TATTACTACAAAAAGAACTTGCAAGGAGATATTATAGGACTACTAGACAGCAACTTAGAAGAAGTGGTACAATATAGCTACGACAGCTGGGGAAATACCTTAAGCATAGCAGATGGACAAGGAGAACCAATAACAGACGAAACCCATATAGGACACATTAACCCATACAGATATAGGGGATACAGATATGATAAAGAAACAGGACTATATTATTTACAAAGTAGATACTATAGTGCACAATGGGGTAGGTTTATAAATGGAGATGTTTTATTTTTACAAAACAACCAAATTATAGGGAATAACTTATATCAATATTGTTACAACAATCCTATTAATAATATTGATACAACTGGTAAGTTTCCAGGACCAATATCATGGCTAGCAAAGAAAATGTGGGGAGTTGTTTGTAAAGTTTTAGATAATGTTGGTATGAATTTATCTGCTGAACTTTTAAGACATTCTACTAAGAATAAACCAGAAAATTTACATTATGATGGCAATTCAAATATGGCTAAAAAAATTAAAGAAGATAAAGTATTTAAAGAAAGACTTAATCAAATAGCAAAAGATAATAAAAATTCAGATGTAAAAATAACAGAAATTATTTGTTTTCAGTCAACGGATTTACAGGGCTCTCTTAATAACTGTACTTTATCAGTTAACGGAAGATTAAGCGAGGGCAAAGGAAAATTGAAAATAAAAATACATGATACATATGATTTTAAATATGAAAAAAATTATTTTTCTGGAATAAAAGGTTTTATTTTTACTACCGGAAATAATTTAGCATGGTCAGATCAATTTGTTGGGGTTATTAACCAATATGAAGTGTATGTTAATTTTGATTATGATATTCAATAAGGAGAATAGGTATGAAACGTAAAATAATAATACTTGCAATAATATTAATAATATCAACAGTATTATATCAAAACATGATCAACTCATATAGACATGTTATTAAAATAAATTGGAATATCAAAATTCCTGAACCCAATGATGTAATATATATGAAAGAAAAAGAACCATCTTTTCATGGTGATGGAGAAAACTACTATGTTTTAGAATATAATATAAAAAAGGTTAAAGAATTAAAAAGTAATATCATGTTTCATGAAGGAGAACAGTGGGTTGAAGAAGAAGTATTGAAGATAATCGATTATATGCAGATACCTAGAGAGTTTTATCCAGATTTCAAAAAAGAATATGTATATTATATGGTTAAGAGTAAGGATTCATCTGCACTATATTTATTATATTTAGATAACAAATTGTATATTGTAGAACAATTATGCTAATATATATACTTATACTATTAAAACATGGAGGTAAAAGATGGGGAGCAAGATTATATCAAGATGATTTAGTTAAGATATCAAAGGGAAAGTCTTGTTTGACTTTAATCATAATTTATAGTACAATAGAAAAAGAGTAAACCGAATAGTCGCGTATAGCAAGGTCGAAAGGCAGCGTACGAGGAAAGTCCGGGCTCCATAGAGCAATGATGCTGGATAACGTCCAGTAAGGGTAACCTTAAGGAAAGTGCAACAGAAAATAACCGCCTATTTAATAGGTAAGGGTGAAAAGGTGAGGTAAGAGCTTACCGCTGGTATGGTGACATACTGGGTCAATGTAAACCCCATCTGGAGCAACACCGAGACAAGAAGGCTAAGACTGCTCGTCATCTTCTTAATTTGGTGGCATGAGATATATAGTAATATATATACTAGATAAATGACTATTTAAGACAGAACCCGGCTTATAGATTTACTTTTTATTTAAGATAATAAAAAACGAAACCCAGTAGTTATTTGCTATTGGGCTTTGTTTTTTACGATAAGATTTTGCATATCTTCTGGTAATGGCGCTATATATTGTACTTCTTGTTTTGTAATAGGATGCATAAAAGATACGCGATGAGCGTGTAAAGCTTGTCTATTAATGAAAAGTGATTCGTTTCCATATAAAGTATCACCCAAAAGAGAATGACCGTATATGTTGCATATGTACACGAATTTGATGTGTTCGGCCAGTTTCTAATTTGCATCTTATAATAGAATAGGGAGTGGGACATATTATTTCATCTAGTACTTCGTAGTGAGTAATAGCAACATCTCCATCATCATGAATACATCTTTCTATAATACTATTTTCTTTTCTTGCAATGGGGGCATTAATGACTCCGATTTTTTGTTTTAACGTACCACTACAAATTGCAATATATTCTTTTTCAAAGATATGAGATTTCATTTGTCTTATGAAACATTCCTGAATATATTCATTTTTGGCAAATACAACAATTCCAGAAGTATCTTTATCAATTCGATTGACAGGTCGTATTTTTTTATGAAGTCCAATAGAGTCAAAATAATACTTTACCCCATTAGATAAACTATCTTGATAATGGTCCATTGATGGATGTACAGGAATACCTGCTGGTTTGTTAATTATAAGATAAGCAGCATCTTCGTAAATAATTTTTAAATTCATTTTTGTTGGTACAATATTTGAGTTATCTTCTTCAAAGTCAATAATAACTTCTATTGTATCATTTGGTTTTAAAGTAGTATATATTGGTGCTACTTTTGAATTTACAAAAATTTTATTTGCCTTTTTTAGCTTTAATAAAAGTCTATCCGAAATTAAAAATTGTACTTTTAGTAATTCTTTTAGGTTAGTATAATGTTCTTTTGAACTAAGTGTATAAGTTAGTTTCATAAATTTGTTCCTTTTTTATTTTCATTTTATCACAAATTACATAAAAAAGTAAGTAGTAAACAGTATCAAAAGAAATATCGTTTTAATATACTAATATGAGGTGAGCAAAATGGCTTTTTCAGAACGAGAATTATTAGCAAGAATTGTACAATGCGAAGCAGGACGGAGAAGGGGATAATGGTATGAAGGCAGTTGCAACGGTAGTCTGATGGCGAACTATTCTCCAATTAGCGAAAAAAGCCAGTATTTAGCTGATAAGGCGTGTTTGGTAGATAGTGAAAGTATCTCTAAACTATTTACAGATATAAAGAAAAAAGATATGTTAATTGACCCAATAGAAATAAATACGAATGATTATATTCAGAAGAGTAATTTTGAAAGAAAGAATATAGTTCAAGGAAAATTTAATGATTATATAGATCAATTTATATATTACAGAATTTTACAAGGATATACTCAAGAACAGGTGGGACAAGTTATAGGTGTTTCAGGCAAATCATATTGGAAGTATGAAAAAAGAGTTCATGAATTAAAAGATATCAATAAGATTAAGAAAATTGCTGATTTTTTAGGAATACAAGAAATTATAAAAATGCCACAAGAAAAGCATAGAATAAATAATACAGAAATAAAAAGTTATTTAATGGAAAATCATATTAATAATACTCAATTCAGCCAAGCAATAGGTGTCAGCAGAAGAACTGTTATAGACTGGTTTAATAAAAATGTGTATATATCTGATAAGAATTATACAAAGATAGAAAAATTTATAAAAGATAACGAAATGAAAAAACATAATATAGAGATTGAAGAAATGGAGGAATTTTAGAATTGACTCTATCAATAGAAATACAGAAAAAAGAAAAGTCTGCAAAACAAATACAAATAACAAAGCCGAGCGATGTATTTCAATTAAAGGAAGTACAAGAGATAAAAGATGCAATTCAAGAGCATCTTTTATTTTTAGGGTTAGACAATAAAAATAATATACGAAATATTAGCTTATTAGGAGTTGGAACAAGTAATATGATAACTATTGACGCCAAACATATCATAAGAACAGCATTAGTAACAGCAAGTGAAAAAGTAATTTTAGTTCATAATCATCCATCGAATGAATTAACACCAAGTAATAAAGACAAGGATATATCTAA
>CATKGX010000167.1 GCA_949747775.1 uncultured Clostridia bacterium
AGCTCACGACCATGAGCCACCACATCCAAATAACTCACACCAAACTTTTTAGCTACTGCTTCAATGTCAACAATGCCTTTATGAGTATTTTCCATAACATCAACTTTTATATGCTACTACTTCTGGATGAATCATTGGCTTTGCTATGAAATCAAAATCAAATGTCAGCCTAAAGTTATGTGCAATATTGGCTCTATCAAATACCAATATACGGCAAAAATTATCATACGCTTTAATGATTTCTATGGTTCTTCCTTCCATACGTAATTCTTCGATATGAAACCAGCAGTAATGTTCACAGTCAAGCGTTGCCAGTACTTCATTTGTTGTATAAAATACAAGCATTCCCTCTGGTGATACTGTTAGTTTAGGCTGTTTGAGCAAAAAATCACTGATATCACCTTGAATAATTTTATGCAAGACGCCCACATTGTCTTCATAATATGCTATACTTTCTCTTTTGGATTGCTCCACTTGTATTCCTGGACCTCTCCCCATATAATAAGGCACCAAAAAGCTTATGGCTTTTGCAGTCGATACTGTAATTTTTTTAACAAATTGATTCAAATAATCGCATGGCTCTAGATAATAAGCCTTGTCATCACACTGATACCTAACAATGAGTTCTTCATCTTGATATCGAGTAACATTGCCACAACTACTGAAGATTAAGTCTTTGCTTGCTTCGAAACTATTTTCGTAATTCCGTGAATATCGGGTTACCATCTCGACCTGCGGAATACTCTTGCCTTCGTATATAGCCATAAAAACCTCCTAAATTTAGTTTGTAAATATACATTTTTTTATGACTTTTTAGCACTGACCTAGAAATAAAGAATGCTTTATTTCTTTACTAACGAATACTAATAGGACCTTTCTCCTTTCTAATAATATATATTACTATACCATATACTTTCCATAAAATCAACAATGCCAAATAAATTTTATGTTTACTTTTCCTTTTTTATGTGCTATAATATTACCATTGTCAATACGACTTTTATATCGTAACATCTTTATCTTTGGAGGATACTTATGAAGTTAGATGAACTTAAATTGGTCCTAAAAGAAAATACTTATTTGGAAGGTGGTATAAAAGAAGCATGTATTAAAGCGAGAGATTTCTTGCGACATGCAACAGCTCATGAAAATCAAGTACATTCTGATGATTCTTGTGTAAACTCTGATGAATTTGTTGAAGCTGTTAAAACATTAATTGCTTTCACTTTTGAACATGAGGACGAAGTTCCAGAAACTTGGTACTGCGATAGTGATTGTAGGCATGTTTCTGATTTGCTTTGTCCTGGTGAATGTAATGTTTGTAAAAGCTCAGAAAGAAGATGTCCATATTTTATGGATTCCAGCTATATTTAATAGAGCAAAAATAAGGTAGCAGTTACTTAACATACTGCTACCTTATTTTATTGCTCTGCTCAAGAGGGTGCTCAATGGTGACGTCTCCATTGAGCACCTTTTTGAGCACTTGAATTTTAAATTTCTACTCTTTGTGTGAATCTTTCGTCTACCAATTTACGTAAGCGTTTGTTTTCTTCTTTTTCTAATTTTGGGTCACTATTTTCTATTTTTAGTACTACACTTTGTACACTCTTTAGTGTTTCCATGTCTTCAAATAAATTTGCTATTTTAAATTCTGGAATACCATGTTGCTTTGTTCCAAAAAATTCTCCTGAGCCTCTTAGTTCTAAGTCTTTTTCTGCAATGACAAATCCATCATTGGTTTGTGTCATAATTTTCATTCTTTGTCTTGTGTTTTCTGATTTTCCCTCATACTTTAGTACACAGTAGGATTGATATTCTCCCCTTCCTACTCTTCCTCTTAACTGATGCAGCTGTGCTAATCCAAAATGTTCTGCATTTTCAATTACCATAAGACTTGCATTTGGTACATTTACACCTACTTCAATAACTGTTGTAGATATTAAAATATCAATATTTCCTTCTTTAAATTCACGCATAATTTCATCTTTTTCTTTTTGTTTCATTTTGCCATGTAAATACTCTACCTTATAGTTACTGAATGTTTCTGATTTATATTTTTCGGCAAGTTCTACTACTGCTTTTGCTTCTATTTCTTCTGTTTCTTCTACTAATGGGCATACAATATATACTTGCCTTCCTTCATCAATATTTTTTCTAATAAAGTTATTGACTCTTTCTTCCATTGATTTTGTTACTGCAAATGTTTCTATTTTCTTTCTATTAGGTGGTAATTCATCAATAATCGATATATCTAAGTCTCCGTATAAAATAAGTGCTAATGTTCTGGGGATTGGCGTTGCTGTCATAACTAATACATCTGGATGATTTCCTTTTGCCACAATGCTACTTCTTTGTCTTACTCCAAAACGATGTTGTTCATCTGTTACAACTAACCCTAAATTGTGAAAAATAACATCTTCTACTAATAACGCATGTGTTCCTATTAGTACTTGTATGGTTCCATTTTCTAACTCTTCTAAAATTTCTCTTCTTTTTTTCGCTCTTGTTCCTCCCAAAAGAAGCTCACATTTTATTCCAAATGGCTCTAATACTTTACTAAATTCTTGCATATGCTGTTCTGCCAAAATCGCCGTCGGAGCCATAATAGCTACTTGGTATCCACACTTTACAGCTTTATATGCCGCAATAATTGACACAATTGTTTTTCCTGAGCCAACATCTCCTTGTAGCAGTCTATTCATTGGCTTTTTCTTTTCCATATCCCCATCTATTTCTTCTAATACTTTTAGTTGTGCTTTTGTTAGCCTAAATGGCAGTTGATTTATAACATCTGACATATGTACATCACGGCTATATGCAATTCCATCACTTGCATTATCATATTTATTTTTAAGTCCTGATAAAGCAAGTTGCATACTAAGAAGTTCTTCAAATACCAGTCTTTTCCTAGCATGATTATATTCTTCAAAGTCGCTTGGAAAGTGAATTTGTTTCATTGCTTTGTTTCTTTCTTCTAAATGATATTCTTTTAGTAAATATTCTGGCATTGTTTCTTCTAGTTTTCCATCTACTAACTTTAATCCATTTTCAATAGCACTTCGAATCGCATTTTGTGTTAAACTATAAGTAAGTGGATAAATTGGTATAATTTTTCCTGTATTTTTTGAACTATTTTCTACGTCAAAAACGGGATTTACCATTTCTACTTTTCCATATTTTATTTGTGCTTTTCCATAAAATTTATATTTTTCGCCTACTTTAAATTTTCCTTTTAAATATTTTTGATTAAACCATGTAATCACACAAGCCCCTGATTCATCTCTTACAATTAATTTTAAAATTGTTCTACTTTTTCCGATTCTAATCTCGCTCATATTACTAGTTGCCATTACTTCTATTAGTGCTTCTTCTCCATCTACTAAGCTTGCGATTTCTTTCGGCTTACTTCTATCTTCATGTGTTCTCGGAAAATATGTAATTAAATCTTCTAAGGTGTTTACACCAATGTTATGCAACAACTTCGCTTTATTAGGTCCTACTCCTTTTACATATTGAACATTTTGTTTTAAATCTATCATTCTTACTCCTTTGCATGCTAAAAATTTTATTTACTTCAACTATTCTCTTTACTTTTGTTCGTATTTTATCAAACACAGCTCTAAAAATCAACCCTATTTGGTTGACATATTATGTTTCTTATTATATAATTTTATTATTATTCGTAACTATACGAACTATAATAAGAATAGTAAAGTAGTTAATTCTCTAAAATAATTATTTAGGAGGAAAATTTATGAAATTAAGAGTAAAATCATTATTTTGGAAATTAAGACGTTTTTTTATCGAACACATCCCTGAAATACTTTTTACTATTATAACAATTGTAACCTTTGTTGTAGGCGGTAACATTGCTATAAGTTCTGAACCAAATGATACTCTTTTTCTTGCTACCTTTATTGTAGGTGGTACTATTGGTATAATGGCAATAACTGTATTCTTAATTGCACTATTGCTTATCTCAATGCTAGTCTTGCTTATTATTTATGCTTTCGTTTCTGTGTATTACGGAATTAGTAGCACTATTCGGCAACTCAAAATAAAACATTATACTAAATTACTCGAGGAAGAACAGAAATAGATATGGCATTTTACTTTGAAAGAGTTCCTATATTTTAGGAACTCTTTTAGTTGACATATTATTCTCTTCGTTATATAATTACTTCACTATTCTAACAAGAATAGCAAAGTAGTTAGTTCTCTAAAATAATTATTTAGGAGGAAAATTCATGTTAAAGTACGTTGCTTTTATGAAGGTAGATCGGCCTGCCCGTTGGACAGAATGGTGCTGCGGACCAACTGCTCAGCTTTTTACAAGCCCCATTGAAAAAGAAAAGTCTAAAGTAGAACAATGGCTTGAAGAAGAACTAAAAAGATATCCTGATGCAAGTGTTAATGAAAGATTTGAAAATAAAAAATATTTTATCCAAACAACAATTATTGCTTTCAACGTGGAAAAAAGTAGCGAAAATGCTGGCGCTTTTCTTACAGAATTGCTTCATTTTCTTCTGTAAAGAGGATTCAGCTTATGAAACTGAAGGCCCTTTTTCGAACATGTTGGAAACTGATACAGCACCATTGGATTGGCCTATGCTGTATCCTCTCAAGCATATTTGGCGGTATGCTTGGGGTTAAATTTAAACTAACTTATATTGCCTTTAGCAATAATGCTACCATAATTGGTAATACTGTTATTTTTGATTTCATACTAGGTGTATTATTTTTCTTCCTAGCACTATTGGTTATATTCGTGATTAGCCTACTTGTTGTTGACATGTTAATACCAGTTGTTATTCAAATCAAAAACGAAGCAATTAGAAATTATCAAGCTGAATTAGCTTCACTACAGTCAAATAAAAAGAATACTAAATAAAGCATTTTACTTCGAAAGAGTTCCTACTTTTTAGGGACTCTTTCTTCATATATAAACATTTCACTTTCCATTGCTTTTTTCTTATATTTATTATATAATAGAACTATTGAAGGAGTGATGTTTATGTGGCAAATTTGGTTAATCGCTGCTGGAATATTCTTCATTATTGAAATAGCTACCGTTCGGCTTTTTAGTATTTTGGTTTGGAGTTGGTGCTATTGTTTCAATGATTGTTAGCTTCTTTGTACCAGATGTATATGTGCAATCAGTTATTTTTATTGCAACATCTACTGTATTAATATTCCTTACAAAACCTTTTGTCAATAAATTTGTAGGCAAACAAAAAACAGTTGCTACAAATGCTTATTCTATTATTGGCAAAACAGGTATTGTAACTACAGAAATTAATCCAGTTCAAGGTACTGGACAAATTAAAATTGCTGGTGAAGTTTGGTCAGCAAAGTCTACTACTGAAGAAATTATTTCAGAAAATACAGAAATAACCGTACTTCGTATTGATGGGGTAAAAGCTGTCGTGCAAGCTACTGCTAAAGTTCCCAAAGAAAATGTGACAGTCTAAAAAATAAAAAACAAAATAAACATAGTATCAAATATATTTTAAAAGGAGGAAAATATTATGTGGTTTTTACTTATTTTAATAGCAATTATTGCTATTATTGCATTCAAAACAATTAAAATTGTTAGACAATCAGAAGTTTATATTATAGAAAGGCTTGGTAAATTTTATAAAATTGCGGACGCAGGTCTTACCATTATTATTCCATTCTTTGACCATGTTCGTAGTGTTGTAAGCTTAAAACAACAAACAATGGATATTCCACCTCAAGGTGTTATTACAAAAGACAATGTTACTATTACAATAGATACCGTTGTATTCTATAAAGTAACAGACCCTGCAAAAGCAGTATACGAAATTCAAAGTTTAAAGAAAGGTATTGAATACCTAGCTATTACAACAATTCGTGATATTATTGGTAAAATGGATTTAGATGAAACATTTAGTTCTAGAGATGGTATTAATAATCAATTAAGAGTTGTTCTAGATGAAGCTACAGATAGATGGGGTTGTAAAATTGATAGAGTTGAAATTAAAGATATTACACCTCCTGCTGATATCAGAGATGCTATGGAAAAAGAGATGAATGCTGAAAGAAATAAAAGAGCTTTAATTTTAGAATCTGAAGCTCAAAGACAATCTGCTATTATGATTGCTGAAGGTAAAAAGCAAGCTGCGATTTTAGAGGCAGAGGCTGATAAAGAATCAAGAATTACTAGAGCAGCTGGTGAAGCTCAGGCTATTAAAGAAGTTGCTGATGCTAAGGCAAAAGAAATTCAAATGGTTTATGAAGCAATTAAAAACTCAAATCCTGATGATAAATTAGTTCAATTAAAATCTCTTGAAGCACTTGAAAAAGTTGCTGAAGGTGAAGCTAATAAAATCTTTATTCCTTTTGAAGCAACTAGTACACTTTCAAGTTTAGGCACAATTAAAGAAGTTTTTAAAAATTAAAATATTTAAATGTTTTAGAATCAGAGTAATAAAACTCTGATTCTAATTTATTTATATCGCAGGAAAGCTTCATTAATACATTTTTTGCGCTCATTAATATTCTCCATTATTTGAATACAACTTTTTTATTATAACATTATCTCTTATAAGTCTTTCTCTAATATTATAAAAGCCTTCTCTTTTATACAATTCTGCTTCATATACATCTTTTAAATAAAACTTATTAATTATATCAATACTATCTTTTTTATCATCTCTAAAATCAATCTCATAATTATTAATATTCAAACCATTAAAACGTTTCTTATCAATTTTAATTTTTCCATGTACATTGATTATAATTGCCTCTTCATTTATAGAAAACTTATTTATTAATTCATTTGGAAAATCTACATTTAAAATAATTTGAGACTTTAACAAACTTTTTTTCTTGTTATTTGTTATTGTTATTGATATTCCATCTTCATCAAGTAATTTATCTTCTAATCTTTTAAATTTTTCTATATGATTTGTAACAATATTTATAGTTTTATATTTTTTTGCTAATATATTTATATTTTCATATTCAATATCTGTTAAGTCATTTATTAATATTGATATTATTATTTTTTCATTCTCTAAATTCTTTTTATTTATAATATATTCTATTACATCTGTAGCTAATACTTCAAATAGCCATCTCCCATCAGATATTTGTA
>CATKGX010000168.1 GCA_949747775.1 uncultured Clostridia bacterium
ATTGATTTAGTAGTAATTGATCCACCATATAAGTTAGATTTAAACAAAGTAAAAAATACTAGTACTTTTAATAGCTATGCAAATGAACTTTTAGGGTTAAAAGATGGATTTGATTTAAAAGTGCTGGACTTATTAATTCAAAAAATGAAGAAAATTAATATATACATATATTGCTCTAAAAGGCAAATACAAGAACTTTTAGAGTATTTTTCAAATAAAGGATGTAATTATGAGGTATTGACTTGGCATAAACAAAATCCAAGCCCACTAACCAATAACATTTATTTACCTGATACAGAGTATATCATATTTGCTCGAGAAAAAGGCGTGAAATTATATGGGAATTATCATACGAAACATAAATACTATATTTCAGGGACAAATCAAGTGGACAAGAAAAAGTATAAACATCCAACGATTAAGCCTATGCCATTTATCGAGAATCACATTGAAAATTCAAGTAGACCTGGGGATGTGGTTTTAGATTGCTTCGCAGGTTCAGGAACGACATTGGTTGGAGCGATTAATAGAGGCAGAAAATTTATAGGATTTGAGATTAATGAGGAATATTATAAAATTGCACAAAAAAGAATAGAAGAAGCTATTCAAAATAAGGTAGGTGATAATAATTGAAAAAACAAGAACCAAATTATGAATTGATTGACTTAATTACACCCACTGGAGGCTTAGAGTTTGAAAGGAATAAGATATATTTTGGAAATCGTTTTTGCAAAGTATATACCATAGTACATTATCCATCCAATGTAGAAATGAAATGGCTTGGAAATTTAGTTAATAACATAGGAGCAATTTTTAGTATTAATATAGAGCCAACAGATAATACAGAGCTTATTGATTCATTAGATTCTAGGATTAGAGATGCATCAGGATTAGCAAAAATTGCTAAAAATGAATCTAGTAGGCAATTAAAAGAAAAAGAAATTGAAGAAGCTAGTGAGATTATTAGTAGAATGATTGAAAATAACGAAGTAGTATCTTATTTGACGATTTATATACTGATATCATCAGAAGAGGAAGAAGAATTAAAAAGGAAGTGTAAAGAAGTAGAAATGGAAGTACAACGCCAGAAATTAAAAATTAGAAATTTAACTAATTATTTATTAATGGATGGATTTAAAGCAGTTGCACCATTTTTTACAATACAAACAGAATTAAGTAAAAATTTTAAAAGAAACATATTAACAAGTACATTCACAGGAGGTTTTCTATTTAATACAGAAACTTTCATTGACCAAGAAGGATATTATTGGGGAATCAGTCAAAGTGGTGGAATCATCATTTTTAACATATGGAAACAAGATTTAGGAAGAGGAAATAGTAATATGATTGTGGTTGGAAGTTCGGGTTCAGGAAAAAGTATGTCTGTGAAGCACATGATTATCAATGAACTGCCTACAACAAAACAATTGATTATTGATCCTGAAAATGAATATGCGTACCTCTGTAATAACCTAAAGGGAAAAATTGTGGCTTGTGATGGGAGTGAAGGAGGAATATTGAACCCTTTACAAGTTCGTAACAATCAAGATAATGAATCAGGAACAAATTCCTTATCATTGCATTTTCAATTTTTACAAACCTTTTTCCAAATATTATATCCATCATTAACTGAAATAGAATTTTCAAAACTGGATTTAGTGTTAGAGGAATTATACCAAAATTTTAATATAAATCAGAATACAGATGTAAGTAAGCTAAAAAATACAGATTTTCCAATATTGGAGGATTTGTATTTTTTAATGGAAAAGAAAAATACAAAGAATCCAGATGAAATATTAGAAAAGTTGCTTGCATTAATTAGACCGATTTGTATTGGACAAGCGAGTATCATTTGGAATGGATATACTAATATTGAAGTGGATACAAGACTTACAGTATTTAATACATCTACCATGCAAAAATTTCAGATTCAATATAAAAGAGCACAGTATTATAATATTCTATCTTATGCATGGGATATTTTAAGTAAAGATGTAAATGAAAGAACCATGTTGATTGCAGATGAATGTCATATACTTGTTGATCCTAATATTCCACAGACTCTCGAATATGTAAGATACATAAGCAAAATGGCTAGGAAACATAATAGCAGCATTGTTGTTTTAACACAGAGTATAGAAGACTTTTTGAATGAAAAAATTAGATTATATGGTCAAAGCCTACTTACTAATAGTACATACAAAATGTTTTTTAAAACAGATGGAAAGGATTTAAAGGATATTGTAACTACTTTTAAATTAACGGAGCAAGAGGAAAAAATGTTATTAAATGCGAATGTAGGAGAGTGCCTATTTATGGCAGGTACTAGAAAAATATATATAATGTTCAAACTGTTTCAGCATGAATTAGAATTTATTGATTCTAAATTTAAAAAGGAACAAAATTATGCATAGAAAACTAGGAATGATTATAGGAATCATAATTTTTATACTAATTCTATGTTGTACATATACAAATCAGACAAATGTAAAAAAGTCTGATAATATGTCAGATTCAAACACTGTGGGAAATACAGAGATAAAACAAGGAGAAATTATATATAGGGGAAAATTACCAATGCCAATAGAAAATTTTATACAAGTAACGAGCAAATTTGGATATCGTAATCCTGTTTATAACTCACAAGGAATCCAAATTTCAGGTGGAAAATTGCATACAGGAATTGATCTATGTGGTAGTTTAGGCAGTAATGTTATGGCAGTAAAAGAAGGAGAGGTAACTCATGCAGGATGGCAAGGTGGATATGGAAACTGTGTAGAGATAAAGCATATTGATGAACAAGGTAACTCTTTTTACAGTTTTTATGCTCACATGAGAGATAATTCAATTTGTGTTCAAAAAGGACAAAATGTTATAACAGGACAAGTGATTGGAACACAAGGAAGTACAGGAAACTCAACAGGAGATCATTTGCATTTTGAAATACGAACTAAATCAGGATCAAACCAATATGCTATTGATCCTGCACCGTATATTTTTACGGAGAAAAGGAGATAAGATGGATAAAAATAAAAAAGAAATGTTTTGCTATTTAGCAGTATTCATTATTTTGGTAATCATTACAATATTAAATAATGTATTTTGGAAATTAGGAAAAGAAAATAGGGAAATAGGTAATAATATCGTTTACTTGGAATCTAACAATGTAATTTATGATGTGCCTTATGACGAGAGGGCATTAGATTAGGAGGGAGATATATGATTAGTTACATTGCAAGTAATTCTACAGCTAGTTTAATAAAAAGTATTTGTCGAGAACAAAACATTACTATATTAAATCAAGAAGTAGAAGAAATAGATTTTTTAGAATATATAAAACAAACAAAAGTAAATTTTAATTTGGTTAAATATCTAATTATAGATTTAAGCCAATTAAAAAATACAGAAGATGAAATGATAAGTAGTATAAAGTATTTCAAAGAGATATATGTAAATACAAAAATCATTATTATTGCAAAAGGTTATGATAGTCAAAATATCATATTAACTAATTTGTATGAAAATGGTATTTACAATATTATCAATGAAACAGAAGAACAACAAGTAAAAGAACAAATAGTAAAATGTTTATCAGTAGGATTACAAGAGAAAGATATTAGAAAATTTAAAAGAATTGAAATAGCAGAAGTGGATAAAAAGAGAAAGCACAATATACTATCTAAATTGAGAGAAAAGTTAATTACAACAAAAGCAACAGAAGAATCAAAAGAAAATATCGAGACACAGAATCATGTTAATTCAAGTGTCTATTTTTTTGCAATTCTTGTAGATGCAGTTAAAAGTCTAGTAAGGCTCTTATGTTATATAGCAGTTTTTGTTTTAACTTCAGTTGGACTAACATTTCTTTTTAATGAAGAGTTAAGAAGTATGGTATTTCAGATTTTTAATCATTAACTATTGTTTTCGAGAAAAAAATAAAAAATGAAAGGGAGGAAAAAGAATTTGAGCAATACAAAAGTTTTAGCTTGTCAAATAGACGAGAAACTAAGAGAAAAAATGGAAGAAGTTAGAAAAAGTAAAAAATTATCAGTTAAAGACTATGTTATAGGTCTTATAACAGAAGACTTAAAAAAGAATGGTATGTTGGAGAATACAAAGAGTAATACAGAAAACCAACCAACAGAAGAAAGCAAAAAGGAAGAAGGAAAAGAACAAGCAGAGGAAGTGAATAAAAAGACAGAAATAAAGGCACAAGCAGTTGATACAAATAAAAAACAAAAAGCAGCAACAGTTATAGAAGATAAAAAACAAGATGTAAAAGCACCATTGGAAGAAAAGAATAAAAAGGAAAATTCAAAAGTGCCAATAGTTCCAAAGGACAAAAAAGAAGAAGTAAAGGTACTGCCCAATAAAGAGAAAAAAGAGGCAGATTCAAAAAAAGCAATGATTAAAAGAAACCAAAAAGAAGAGGAGGAAGAATTTGAATAAAGTAAAAATTGTAGGATTAAGTTTATTATTATTAGTAGTATTTTCAACAAATTGTTTTGCTAAAACAGAAGAATTAAAAATTCATCAAGAAAATAGAACAGTTTCAATAGAAAATGCAGAGGAGTATAAAAGTAATATTGAAAATGAAATTACATTAGATGGTATCGTATATCATTTAAAAGATATAAAAGAACAAGAGAACAAAGTTACTCTAACTAAAAACAAGGAATTCAAGGAACAAGCAATAGATAAAACAAATGATAAGTATAGTGCTTTGGCTTTATTTGAGGAAAAAATACAAATAGAAGAAGATGGGTATACTGGAATTGTAGAATTGCAAAATGATTCATTAGATTTGAAAATTAACGACAGCTATATAGAACCATACAAAGTTACACTAAAAAGAGAGTATAACAATGTATTAGCAAACGAATTAAATGATATACCAAAAACTATTGAAGCAAATGGAACAACATATTATTTAATTGATCCTGTATGGAATGTTGCACAAACACAAAACATAGATGGTCATAACATTCCAATAGCATATCATGGAATTATGAATTATGAAGGAATTAAAGAAAGAAGAATCATAAGAAATTATATAGCAACAGTAACTTATAAAGGAACATTAGAAAAAGAAGAAACAGACTCTATAACTTATCATCTTACTTATGAAGAAGTTCAAACAAAAGAAAAGGATTATACAATACCAGTAGTTGCAACCACTACAGCAGGAATTGCAATTTTTAGTGGTATTATTATTTTTAAAAGAAAAAATATTTATATTTACAATAATAAAAATAACAATTGGAAATTAATTAAAAAGCTTCATTTAGCTAAAAACGAAAGATTGATAAATATTACACCATTAACACCATCAGTTTCGAGAAAATATAAAATTGTTTTAAGTAATAAGTTATATCATGCTCTATTACATTCAAATATAACAATTAAATATTTTGACAAACAGTATATATATGAGGTAAAAGAAAAAGAATTTGAAATATATGTGTAGGAGGCAAAAGTGAGGAGAAAATTAATTACAATAATTAGTATCATCTTAATTATAATAATAGGTGTATGTATTTATTATTTATGTAATTATGATTCTAATTTAGTTGATCCAAATGGCATTAAAACTGATAATAATTATATAAATATTACCTATCATCAAGAAGAAAATATATTAGAAGATGATGTACTAGGAATATTAACTATTGAAAAAATTGGATTAAAGGCTACTGTCAAAGAAGGTAGTGACAGCAAAGTTTTAAAAGATTATATTGGTCATATTGAAAATACATCTATTTATGATGGTAATATTGGCTTAGCAGCACATAATCGTTGGAATAAATATTCATACTTTGCAAGGCTTAATGATCTAGAGAAAGGAGATGTTATTACATATCAAACAAAATTTTATACAAGACAATATCAAGTAGATAATATTCAAACAATATTTGAAACAGATTGGAGTTTACTGGAAAATACAACAGAAAATAAGTTATCATTAATCACTTGTATTGCCAATAAGAGAAATCAAAGATTATGTGTTCAGGCTACTGAAATTAAGTAAAAATATGAGCGAGACTTGTCTTTTCATCCAATAAGAGTTAAAATTATTATAATACTTAATGTAGGAGGAATCATATTATGATTACTAAATTTTTGAAATGGTTTTGGCATATAGATATTATGGGAAAAATATATACAACTATTCTCTTGTTTATAATAATAGTAACAATTATTACAGTAGTTACTAGAAATCAAAAAGCAAGGGAAATTCAAAACAATAATGTAACTAATGAAATTGTTAAAAATATAAATTAATAAATAATATTACAAAAAAGGGAAGAGTCCCTTTTTTATTTTGGAGGAATGAATTTTATGATAAAAAAATATATAAATAAGTTTGTTAGTGTAATACTTTTAATTATTACACTATTTTTTAATGTAAATACAATAGTACAAGCAGTTACTGAAATCAGTAAAGCAGATATAACCTATGATAAAGATTGTGGAGATCATTTAGAGGCAAATGATGGAGATGGAAAGTGGTATACCATTTTGGCAAGTTATGTAGAGTATGAGGCTCCGAATCGGAAAAAAATACCCTGCTTACTGCTTAGACAATACTAAGCCACGGAGTAGGAAGTTCGTTGATTGGAG
>CATKGX010000169.1 GCA_949747775.1 uncultured Clostridia bacterium
ATGAGTCTAAATGATGCTTTAGACTTAGCATTTGACAAAAAGTTAGATTTAGTATTAGTAGCTCCAAATGCACAACCACCAGTTTGCAAAATTATGAACTATGGAAAATACAAATTTGAGCAAGCGAAAAAAGAAAAAGAAGCAAAGAAAAAGCAAAAAACATTTGAATTAAAAGAAATTAGAATAACACCAAATATAGAGCAACACGATTTTGAATTCAAAGTAAAAAATGCTAGAAAGTTTATAGAAGATGGCAACAAAGTAAAGATAACAGTTAGATTTAGAGGAAGAGAAGTAAACTATGCAAAATTAGGTGAAGATAACCTAAATAAGTTTATAGATGCTTTATCAGATATAGCTGTATCAGAAAAGAAGCCAGTGTTAGAAGGAAAAAATATGTTTATTATATTAACTAAAAACAAATAGTTAATTGAAATATAAAGAAAAACGAGGAGGAAATATTATGCCAAAATTAAAAACAAACAAAGCAGCAAAGAAAAGATATTCATATACTGCAACAGGAAAAGTTAAAAGAACAAAATCAAATAGAAGACACCTTTTAGCAAACAAAACATCAAGAGCAAAATCAAGAGGAAAAGTACAAGATGCTTATGCAGATAAAACATGCGAAGCAGGAATCAAAAAAATGTTACCATACGGTAATTAGTAGTTAAAGAAGAAAATAGAACAAGGAGGAATTATAAATGGCAAGAGTTAAAACAGCAATTATTACTCGTAAAAAACATAAAAAAGTATTAAAAAGAGCAAAAGGATACTATGGTGCAAAACATTATAGATTTAGAATGGCAAAACAAGCTGTTATGAAATCAGGAATGTATGCATATGTAGGAAGAAAAGACAGAAAAAGCAATTTCAGAAAATTATGGATAGCAAGAATTAATGCAGCAGCTAGAATGAATGGAACAACATACAGCAAAATGATAGCTGGACTAAAAAAAGCAAATGTTGTTATTAACAGAAAAATGCTTGCAGAAATAGCTGTAACAGATATGGCAGCATTTACAAAAATAGCTGAAATTGCAAAGAAT
>CATKGX010000170.1 GCA_949747775.1 uncultured Clostridia bacterium
TATCGAGATGGAAAAATAGCTAAAATACCTTTGCAAGACATTACAGTAGGAGATGTTATTTCACTTTCAGCAGGAGACTTAATTCCAGCAGATTTAAGAATCATAGAAGCAAAAGATTTATATGTGATTCAATCATCATTAACAGGAGAAAGTGATGCTGTAAAAAAGGTTGTTGAAACAGAAAATACAAAACAGGATTTTGACGACATTACAGATTTGGATAATATTTGTTTTATGGGAACAAATGTTATGAGCGGTACAGGAAAAGGAATTGTATTTAAAGTAGGAGATAACACATATTTTGGGAAAATAGCAGATACGATTACAGAGGCAAAACCACAAACAAGTTTCCAAAAAGGAATTCAAAGTATTAGCAAATTACTAATTAAATTTATGTTAGTATTAATTCCAATTACATTTTTATTAAATGCAGTAAAACATGGAACGCTAACAGCATTTACCTTTGCGGTTGCCATTGCTATAGGAATTACGCCATTATTACTACCAGTTATTTTATCATCAAGTTTAGCCAAAGGAGCAACTGGAATGTCAAAGAAAAAGACCATTGTAAAAAGGCTAGACAGTATCCAAAGCTTTGGGGCTATGAACATTCTATGTACAGATAAAACAGGAACATTAACAGAAGACAAGATTGTATTAGAAAAGTACCTAGATATTAAAGGAGAAGAAGATACAAGAGTTTTAAAACATGCCTTTTTAAATTCATATTTCCAAACAGGATTAAAAGGAAACATAGATGAAGCTGTAATTGATAGAACGCAAAAAACAGAGCTAAAAGGAATAGAGGAAAAATATCACAAAATAGATGAAATACCATTTGACTTTTCAAGAAGACGTTTGTCTGTTATTCTTTCAGATGGTAAGAAAAATCAAATGATTACAAAAGGTGCAGTAGAAGAGATTTTATCGATTTGCACTATGGTAGACTATCAAGGAGAAGTATCAGAAATTACAAAAGAAATAAAACAAAATATATTAAAGATTACCAAAGAATTAAACAAGCAAGGGTTAAGAGTAGTAGCAGTGTGTCAAAAAAATGACATTGAGGCCATTTCTAACTTTTCTGTAAAAGATGAAAATAGAATGATATTAATGGGATTTATAGGATTTTTAGACCCACCAAAAGAAAGTGCCAAAGATGAAATTGAAAGATTAAATCGAGATGGAATACGAGTGATTGTACTAACTGGAGATAATGAGTATGTAACAAAAGCAATATGCGAAAAAGTAGGAATTAATACAAATAAAATTGTACTAGGTAGCAAAATTGAAAAGTTATCAGATACAGCAATTAAACGATTATTAAAAAAGACAAATGTATATGCCAAATTATCGCCAATCCAAAAAGCCAGAATTGTAAGAGTGTTAAAAGAAGAAGGAAACATTGTAGGATATATGGGAGATGGAATTAACGATAGCCCATCTATTCATAATGCCGAAGTTGGGATTTCTGTGGATACAGCAGTAGATATTACAAAAGAAACTGCAGATATTATTTTACTAGAGAAAAACTTAGATGTGTTAACTGATGGAGTATTAGAAGGCAGAAAAACATTTGGTAATTTGTTAAAATATATTAAAATGGCAGTAAGTTTTAACTTTGGGGAGGTACTTTCAGTACTAATTGCAAGTATGCTACTTCCATTTTTCCCGATTACGCCAATTCAATTATTAGTACAAAGTTTGTTATATGACATAGGGCAGTTATCGCTTCCATATGATAATGTAGATAAAGAATACTTACGAAAACCCCGTAAATGGGATTTAAAAAGCATAAAAACATTTATGCTTTGGATGGGACCAACTAGTTCGGCGTTTGATTTAATGGTATTTGCTATTTTATGGTTTGGGTTTGCAATAAGAGAAGCGGCAGTGTTCCAAACAATATGGTTTTCTTATGGAGTTGTATCAAATTTAGTAGGACTTCATATTATTAGAACATCAAAGACACCTTTTATACAAAGTAACGCATCAAAAGCAGTATATGCAAGTTCAATTATACTAAGCGTGATTGCAATGATTGTTCCATTTACATTTGTAGGAAGCTATATTGGATTAGTACCAATCCCTGCTAAATTTATATCAGTCATTATAGGAGTACCAATTCTATATTGCTTTATTGCAACAATTGTAAAAAAAGAATATATGAAAAAGCATGAAGAATGGCTATAAAAAACAAGAACGGATTTTACTTTGAAAATCCGCTCTTGTTTTTTATAAAATTAGATTAGCAGAACATAGCTTCTCTTTCTTTGAAAAAGGGCTTACTTGCTCTTAGAAGTTTCCTCAGGCTCAGCCTTGGAAGAATCATCTCCAGTTGCAAGCTTGCTACCCAAGAAGCCCGCCAGCAAAGACTGAACATTAATGCCAGTGGAAGCCTCAATACCGCTCATTACTTGCGTAGCAGAAGAAACAATGTCTCCTACCATTTTGGCAGAGTTACCTTCACCAAACATAGTAATAGAGCTGGTATTCTCCAAAGGTTTAGCGGCAGCCGCCATAACTTCAGGATAGGCATTGAAGAACATTTCCAAAACGGAAGCTTCACCCATCTTCTTCATGGCTTCTGCTTTTCTGTCAATACCTTCTGCCTCTGCAATTGCTTTTGCCCTGATAGCATCAGCCTCGGCTTCACCAATCTTGCGAAGACCTTCTGCCCGTTGTTCAGAGGCAAACTTCTCAGCTTCCGCTTTTTTCTTCAAAGCTTCAGCTTCCTGCGTAGTCTGATACTTCTGTGCATCTGCCTGCTGAGCAATTTCGAACCTCTTAGCTTCTGCTTCTTTCTGACGCTTATAAAGCTCGACATCAGCTTTTTGCTGAGAGGCATACTTATCGGCATCAGCCTTTTTCTTGATTTCGGCAGCCAAGGTTTGCTCTGTAACTTCTACCTGAGCACGTCCCAAATCGACCAACCGCTCCTGCTTGGCAATGTCAGCATTGGCAGCGTTTACCTCGATAGTTTTACGCTGCTCTTGTTCCTGAATGGCATAAGCTGCATCAGCTTCTGCCTTTTTGACGTCGGAAGCAATTTTCAGTTCTGCCTGCCTAATGGCAAGCTCATTGTTCCTCTGAGCAATTTCAGTTTGTGCTTTTACGCGGGCATCGTTTGCCTGTTTGTCAGCTTCTGCCTGAGCAACTGCAATGTCTCTGTCAGACTCGGCCTTAGCAATGGCAGCCTCTTTTTTGATTTTAGAGGTATTGTCCATACCCATATCTTCAATCAGGCCACTTCTGTCGGTAATGTTTTGGATATTGCATGAGATAATCTCAATACCCAGTTTCTGCATATCAACAGAAGCACTTTGCTGCACTTCGTTGCCGAACTTGTTGCGGTCATTGCAAATTTCTTTTAGAGACATTGTACCAATAATTTCGCGCAAATTGCCCTGAAAAGAATCCTGCAGATCAGTGACAATATCACTGGCCTTTTTGTTCAAGAAGTTTGTCATGGCAAGTGCGATATTGGCGTCATCTGTGCCTACCCGGACTTTTGCAACAGCATCTACTTGGATGTTGATAAAGTCTTTGGTAGGGATAAAGTCATCTGTCTTGATGTCAATGGTAATCTGCTTTAGAAGCAGGCGGTCAATCCTTTCCAAAAACGGAATCCGGATACCAGCTTTACCAATCAGGACACGAGGATTTTTTCGTAGACCCGAAATAATGATGGCTGTGTCAGGCGGTGCCTTCACATAGCCACACATAAGTAGAATCAGAACGAGCACAGCCAAAATGATACCAGCAGCGATGGGCCAATAGGTACCTAAGTTCTGCAAAAATTCCATAATAAATCCTCCTTAAAATTATTTTTTAAAGCACTATGGAGAATGCTTTAAAGGATAGATACAAACGCACAAGCGTTAAACACAATGTTAACATAAAGAATAAGATTTGTCAATAACAAATACATAAAATATTGACAAAATGTGACAAAGCATATATGATAAATAAAGAAAATAAAAAAGGAGATAAATTATGTTAAAAGAATTCAAAGAATTTGCTATGAAAGGGAATATTATGGATTTAGCAATAGGTGTTGTAATAGGTGGGGCGTTCCAAAAAATTGTAAATTCATTAGTAGAAGACTTAATTATGCCAGCAATCTCTATTTTAACAGGAAGAGTAGACTTTTCAAACTTGGTATTAAAAGTAGGAAATGCAACCATTAAATATGGAAACTTTATTACAACAATTGTTAATTTTTTAATTATTGCATTTTCAATTTTCTTGGTAGTAAGATACTTAAACAAATTAAATAGATTAAAAGAATTAGGAGAACTTGCAACAAAATTAGAGAAAAAAGCAGAAAGAAGAATAAGACGTAAGAAAAAAGAGGAAGAGGTAGAAGAAGAGATAGCAAAAGCAGAAGAGGAGGAAGAGAAAAAGCCTGAAACAAAAATATGCCCATATTGCTATACTGAAATAAAATATGAAGCAACAAGATGCCCACATTGTACATCTATGTTAGAAAATCTTGAAGAAGAAAAAATAAAAGAAGAAATTGACAATTAGGTGAACATAAAGTATAATAAAAAGCAATGACAAAATTGTCAAATTTAAAGGAGGCATTCTAAGTGAAAAAAGCAATGAAGCGGATTTTGCAAGTAAGATATAGGAGAATTGCTAAAATGCTAGAGGAGAAGAAGTTTGTTGAGTTTCGGGTACTAGAAACTGTAACATTAGCTGTAGGCATGGATTTAACACAAAGGGAAATTGCAAAAATATTCGGTGTCAGCCAAAATACAATTTATCATGATATGCATGTTAAATTGCCACGAATTAGTAAAGATTTAAGTGAACAGGTTCAAATGGTAATGAAACGGCATAAAGATGAGAGTTTAATTGGTGGAGAAAGATGTCCCATCAAACCTAAAAACGTCCATAAAAGTTAGAATGAAATTCAAAAGTCGGTCCTATAATGGGACCGACTTTTATAATATAGTGTTGAAGAAAGAGCAAAAACAAGATATAATGAAGAAAAAATAAAAGAAAAAGAGGTAAAAATGAGAATTATTTTAGCATCAAAATCTCCTAGAAGAAAAGAGTTATTAGAATTAATGGGAGTAAGAAATTTTGAAATTATAGTAAGCCAAGTAGATGAGACAATGGATGATACAATTACATTAGAAGAAAATTCTAAAATGCTTGCCTATTACAAGGCAAAAGCCGTTTTTGATAAAACGTTTGGAGACCGAATGGTAATAGGGTCTGACACTTTAGTTGCCAAAAGTGGAAAAGTATATGGAAAACCAAAAACAAAAGAAGAAGCTTTTAAAATGATAAAAGAGTTAAAGGCAAGTACACATCAAGTTATTACAAGTTTATGTGTGTTAAAAGAAGAAAATGGAAAGGTAGAAGAATATGTAGATTATGACATATCAAATGTTGAAATAAAAAATATAACAGATGAGGAAATACAAGCTTGGATTGATACTGGAGAGGCAATGGATAAAGCTGGAGCATATGCGATACAAGGAAAATTTGCAGTACATATTAGCAAGATAGATGGAAACTATAACTCAATTATGGGGCTTCCCATTAGTAAACTGTATGATATGATAAAAGAATATATAGAGTTATAGACTTTACATAATTTGACAAGAAGTGTGTCATATAGTATAATAGAAACACGAATGGCCATAAGGTCAAATATAGGAGGTATCTTAGATGAACATGGAAATCAGA
>CATKGX010000171.1 GCA_949747775.1 uncultured Clostridia bacterium
ACCCTTGCTAAAGTAGGGAATTAAAAAAGTAGGAATATCTTTGCCAAAGTAAGAAATTAAAAAAGTAGGAATATCCTTGCCAAAGTAGGAGCTAAAAAAAGTGGATATGGCAATCTTAAAAGATTGCCATATCTTTTAAATTAAGGAGAAATAGATGAAAAATTTAAAAATCTATTATATAAGTGAGAGTTATATAAATTATTTAAGACAATTTGACCCTAATGTAGCATATAATAAAAATACTACAAGACCATATATAGGGATTGTATATACATATAATAATTATAATTATTTTGCCCCACTAGCATCTCCAAAGCCTAAACATAAAGAAATAAACGAAAAAGCTATTGATATTTTTAAAATAAAAAATGGCGAACTAGGTGTTGTTAACATAAATAATATGATACCAACACCAATTGAAGAACTAACAGAAGTGTTTCCAACAGTAACAGACATAAAATATAAAAAGATGTTAGAGGGACAATTAACGTTTCTAAACAATCATAAAGCAGACTTATTTAAGAAAATAAATCATTTCCAAAATATGTATAGAAAAAATCATTTAACGAAACCTATTTTAAATAGATGTTGCAATTTTATTTTGTTAGAAGAAGCATTTAAAAAATATGTATCAAAATAAATTTATATAAAGTTGTTTGAGTAAAATAAGAAAACAGTACCATTTAACTGGTGCTGTTTTTTGAAATCTAAAAAATATTTACAAGCTAAATACTTTCTAAAGCAAGAATAATCATATCGTTTAACGATTTTTCTCTTGCCTCAGAGCTAACTTCTTCATTTTTGTAGTGTGAATCTACAACAGTAAGTAAGCAAGAAGCTTGCTTTTTGAAGTAATCCGCCATATAAAATAAAGCAAATGCTTCCATTTCACAAGCAATTAAATCTAATTCTTTCGGAAAACGAGCCATAAGTCCTTCTAGGTTTTCTAAGTAAACATCAAAACATTCATTACAAAGTGCATTTCCCTTTACATATGGTATTCCTGTTTTTTTAGCAGTTTGCTCTATAGTTTCATTTAATTCTTTGCTGGCAGTTGCAATATGACAGTCTTTTTCATTCCAAGCATAAGCGAAATTCCCTTCCGTATAAGATTTATCTACTAAAATAGTATCCAATAAGTTTAAATCTTTAGAATAAGCTCCACAAGAACCAATACGAATAATTTTTTCTACACCATAAAAATGAAATAGCTCATAAGAATAAATTCCCATACTTGGCATACCCATTCCTGATGAAAATACAGTTATTTTTTTTCCTTTATAAGTTCCTGTATAAGCAAGCATATTTCTAACCGTATTTACAAGCTTTACATCTTCTAAGAAATTTTCAGCAATATATTTTGCACGAAGTGGATCTCCAGGCATTAAAACATTTTTTTCAATTTCTCCTATTTTTGCGTTACAATGAACTGACATAAGTTTCCTCCTTGTTTTTGTTTGTTTTTTATCATGTACAATATATCATAGATTATACAGAGTGGCAAGTATTGATAAATAGTATAGCGCACTTATGTGAATAAGCATATTAAATGCGATAAAAGACAAAAACAATATTGACAAAAATATGCTGTTTGGGTAAAATCTAATTACTTAAATGGCGTGTTTTTTGTTGCATAAAGATAGAAAAGATTGGGTAGAATACAGATTGATTATCTTAATGTAATGCTATGAGGTATCGCTAAGGCATAAACAGAGAAAATAAAAAAAGAAAGAGATGGAGGAAAAAAGATGGAGCAAACGAAAGAAAAATTAGAATTAATAAAAAATTCTGGAATAACACTAATAGCACTTGTAGTAACAATTGTAATATTAATTATATTGGCAACAATAAGCGTAAATTTAGTATTAAATGGCGGATTAGTTAATAAAACACAAAGTGGAAAAGGATTGCATGAACTGGAAAGAGAAAGAGAGAGACTAGAGCTAATAAAACCAGATGTAGCAAGTAATACAAATCATCTGGGAAAAGTAACAGTAGATACATATGTAGAAGAGCTAATCAATCAAGGAATAATAGACCCAGAAGAAATAGAAGATAATGGGAATGGAAGTAAAACAGTAATAACAGACACAGGATATAGTGTAACAATAGAACCAAATGGAGAAAACGATGTCAAAATCATCATAGATGGAAAAGCAGGAGAATTACCACCACGTATAAAAGAAGTAAAACTAACAAGGAATAGCAACAACATTGTAATAGAAGTAACAGCAAAAAGAACAGAAGGAGCGACATATAGTTACTACAAAAAAGTAGGAACAGATTGGGTAGCAATAAAAGAAAAAAGCGGAGATGTAACAGCTACATGGACAGGAACGAATACAACATCAGATTATACAGTAAAAGTAGTAGTAGAAAATGCATATGGAAGTGACAGCAAGGAAGAAACATCATATGCAGTAAAAGCAGGAGATGTAGTAGATAAACCAAGCACATGGGACAGTGACAAAGTAACAGCGGTATCAGATGGAAAAGGAGGAGTAATACCTTTACCAAATGGGTTTTATTATGTAGGGGGAGATATAGACAAAGGATTTGTTATATCAGATAAAGAAGGAGATACATTAACGGCATCTGGAATAAACATGGGAAACCAATTTGTATGGATACCTGTACCGAATGAGACAAGTTTAGAAAGAACATCTTTTGATAATGATGGAAAACCAATTGGACAATTAAATGCTACAAATGCTACAGAGCCATTTGCTAGTGGATATGCAGGAGAGACTACTGAATATAATACAATGAGAAGTCAAGTGTTAAAATATGGAGGATTTTTCTTTGGACGTTTTGATGCGGGAATTAATAGTACAATATTTAGAACGGCAGCTACAACAGCACAAGTAGTTGTAAGTAAAAGAGGAGTAGCACCATATAATTATGTGCCATGGGGAACCGCAATGAATAATGCAAATGAGCTAACAGGGAAAAGTGGAGCGGTCTATTTGGCAAAAAGAATGTATTCTACTTCAGAGAGTGTGAAAAGTACATTAGTTTATGGATGCCAATGGGATGCAATGTGTAGATATATAGGAAATTGTAAAAGAACAGAGCCACTTAGAGGAAAGATAGCTTTAACAGGGACTGTAACAAGTGATGTATCAAAAAATATTTACGACTTAGGAGGAGGCGCTAGATCATGGACAATGGAAGCTGTAGCTTCAACGAATAGATATCAAAGGGGTAGTTCTTTCAATTCTACACAGACTACAATAGATACACGAACCAATCATGGAGGAATTACATCAATAAATGGGTTTGTTGGATTTAGATGTACCTTCTATATAAAATAGAAGAGAGTATCATGAATTTTGTGTAAAGTGAAATGGTATTCTTGCGATATAGATAATACAGGGTGGCAAGTATTGACGAATTGGTACAATGCACTTATGTAAAGCAGTTCGGCTAATTTAATGGGATTTAGACTAGTCCTTTACATGAAGTAGCAAAAAATATAAAATTGTGAAAAGTATGTGAATTCTAAATTCTCATATTGACATTTCATAAAAATGGGTATATAACTATTAGCAGTCATAAAGAATGACTGCTAATTATATTTTTGCAATCATTCGCATATAAATAATATAAGTGATTTAAGGAGGGAACGAAAGTTATGTTAAAACCATTAGCAGACAGAGTTGTTATTAAAATGTGTGAAGTGGAGGAAACTACAAAAAGTGGAATCATACTAGCCGGTAATGCACAAGAAAAACCACAAATTGCAGAAGTAATTGAAGTAGGACCAGGAGAAGAAGTAGAAGGAAAAACAATCAAAATGCTTGTAAAAAAGGGTGATAAAGTTATTGCAAGTAAATATGCAGGAACAGAAATTAAATATGAAGGGCAAGATTTGATTATTGTAAAACAAAGCGATATTTTAGCAATTGTAGAGTAATTGTGATAAGAAAGATAAAAGGCAAAGTTAAAAATAGGAGGTATTTTTTATTATGGCAAAAGACATTAAATTTGGAGAAGATGCAAGAAAAAGTTTATTAAATGGTGTAAATAAACTAGCTGATACAGTAAGAGTTACAATGGGACCAAAAGGAAGAAACGTTGTACTAGATAAAAAATTTGGGGCGCCACTTATTACAAATGATGGTGTGACGATTGCAAAGGAAATTGAACTAGATGACCCATTTGAAAATATGGGAGCTCAAATTGTAAAAGAAGTTTCTATTAAAACAAATGACATTGCAGGAGATGGTACAACAACTGCAATGGTTCTAGCACAAAGCATGATAAGAGAAGGCGTTAAAATGGTAGCAGCTGGTGGAGACCCAATGGCAATTAAAAGAGGTATGGATAAAGCAGTAGCAACTGCAGTAGATTCATTAAAAGAAATTAGCTCACCAGTTAATGGAAAAGAAGATATAGCAAGAGTTGCAAGTATTTCTGCTAACAACGAAGAAGTAGGAGAACTGATTTCAGAAGCAATGGAGAAAGTTTCTAAAGATGGTGTTATTACAATTGAAGAGTCAAAAACATCTCAAACAGAATTAAATGTTGTAGAAGGAATGCAATTTGACAGAGGATATGTTTCTCCATATATGGTAACAGATACAGAAAAAATGGAAGCAGTAATTGATAATCCATATATTTTAATTACAGATAAAAAAATTAGCAACATCCAAGAAATATTACCACTTTTAGAAAACCTAATGCAACAATCAGGAAAATTAGTAATGATTTGTGACGATATAGAAGGAGAGGCATTATCAACACTTATTCTAAACAAATTAAGAGGAGTATTGAATGTTGTTGCTGTAAAAGCGCCAGGTTATGGTGATAAAAGAAAGAATATGTTACAAGACATTAGCATTTTAACAGGTGGAGAAGTTATTTCATCAGAATTAGGAATGGAATTAAAAGATGTACAAATAGAGCAACTAGGTAGAGCAAAACAAATAAAAGTACAAAAAGAAAATACGATTATTGTTGATGGAATGGGAAATAAAGCTGAAATTGAAGCAAGAGTAAATCAAATTAAAGCACAAATCAAAGAAGAAAAAAGCGAATTTGAAAAAGAAAATCTACAAGAAAGACTAGCTAAAATAGCAGGTGGTGTGGCAGTAATTGGTGTTGGTGCAGCAACAGAAGTTGAAATGAAAGACAGAAAATTAAGAATCGAAGACGCTTTATCTGCAACAAAAGCTGCCGTTGAAGAAGGAATTGTAGCAGGTGGTGGAACAGCCTATGTTAACATTATTCCAAAAGTAGAAAAAGTAGTAGATACTTTGCAAGGTGATGAAAAAGTTGGTGCTAAGATTATTTTAAAAGCTCTAGAAGAGCCAGTAAGACAAATTGCAACAAATGCGGGACTAGAACCAGCAGTTATCTTAGAAAAAGTAAAAGCAAGTACACAAGGTATTGGCTTTGATGCTTCAAAAGATGAATATGTAGATATGAAAAAAGCAGGAATTGTAGACCCTACAAAAGTATCACGTAGTGCCCTTCAAAATGCAGAATCAATTGCTTCAATGATACTAACAACAGAAAGCCTAGTAACAGAGAAAAAAGAAGCTACAAGTTGTAACTGTGGAGGACATGACGAAGCAGCAGATATGAGTGGTATGTATTAGAATGAATAAATTTTGTAAAAAACGTTTTTGGGAGTGGTTTTATTAGCCACTCTTTTTATGAATAAAAAAAGATATGTGCCATCAACACATACCAACTATCATATAGCCTCTTATAATAAAAAATATATAATAATCTAAATTTGATTTATCTTTGAAATTGTTAATCATACAATTTCGTTTTCCCAATAATACTTTACTTTAATAAATGATTACGATATAATAAAGGAGGCGAAGCTGCATATTACACCTAAAATAACAAAAATTGTATAATGAAAGCGTGCTAAAAGAAAGACTACAATGAAGGGAAATATGATAGAAAATGAAGAAAAATAAAGTAGCTTTTTGCACATTACGGATGCAAAGTAAATCAATATGAAACAAATGCAATGATGCAAGAATTTATAGAAAATGAATATGAAATTGTAGAATTTGATGAAGTGGCAGATGTGTATGTGGTAAATACTTGTACA
>CATKGX010000172.1 GCA_949747775.1 uncultured Clostridia bacterium
AAAAAAGTTTAAAGAAAATGATGAAGGGAATTAACCCAAATGACCTAAAAGGTCTTATGAAATAGTTTTTAAGTTAGCTCTTTAACTTTAGGCTACTTATTATATATTTTTAAAAATTTAGCGGAGGTGAATAAAAAATGGTAAAAATAAGATTACAAAGACAAGGTGCTAAAAAAGCTCCATTCTATCACATCGTTGTTGCAGACTCAAGAAGCCCAAGAGATGGAAAAATCATTGAAAAAATAGGAACATATAACCCAATGACAGAACCATCTACAATCGTTCTTGACAAAGCAAAAGTAGAAGAATGGATTAAAAATGGTGCTAAACCAACAGATACAGTTAAAGCTTTAATTGAAAAAGCAAACTAAGTATTTTAGTCAAAAGCAAACTTTTGACGGAAATGAGAAACTTTTAAATTAGGAGAATGAAACATGAAAGAAATCCTAGAAAGTATTATTTTAAATATTGTAGATAACAAAGAAGCTGTATCTATTACAGAAAAAGTAGATGGTGAAAATGTTGTTTACGAAGTAAAAGTTGCAAATGGTGATATGGGAAGAGTCATTGGAAAGCAAGGAAGACTTGCAAAAGCAATTCGTACACTTGTAAAATCACTAGGAGCAAAAGAGAAGAAAAGAATAACAGTTGAATTTATCGACTAATGATTCATTCTTCAAAAATAAACTAGTAAAAGAGGAAGTATGAAACAAGAATATTTTGAAGTAGGTCAAATCGTAAATACATTTGGAATAAAAGGTTTTGTAAAAGTAAAACCATTTACAGATGATATGGAACGTTTTGAAGAACTAAAAAGTGTTTTAGTTGTTAAAAACAAAGACTTAATTCCAATGGAAATAGAAGAAGTAAAATATCAACAAACAGTAGTCTTACTAAAGTTTAAAGGCATAGAAGATATAGCTATGGCTGAAAACTTAAAAGGTTGCTATTTGAAAATAAAAAGAGAAGATGCAAGAAAGCTTCCCGAAGATACATATTTTATTGCAGATTTAATTGGACTAAATGTATATACTGAAGAAGGAGAACTACTTGGAAAAGTAGATGACATTTATAACAACAAAAGTAATGATATTTATGTTGTAAAAGATGAACTTGGCAAACAAATTCTTTTACCAGGAATTAAAGAAGTAATTAAACAAATTGATGTAGATGGCGAAAAAATAATTGTACATTTGTTAAATGGTTTAAGATAGGAGGTCAAAATGAAATTTGATGTTCTTACACTTTTTCCAGAAATGTTTACCTCACTTGAGCAAAGCATTATAGGAAGAGCAAGAGAAAAGAACCTAATAAATATTTATTTAACAAATATCAGGGACTTTTCAAAAGATAAACACAAAAAAGTAGATGACACTCCTTATGGTGGAGGAGCTGGAATGGTCATAAGACCAGATGTAGTGTATGATGCTTATGAATCTGTAAAATCAGAAGAAGCAAAAGTAATCTATATGTCTCCCAAAGGAGCAGTCTTAAATCAAAAAAAAGTACAAGAATTAGCAAAACAAAAACATCTCATTATTCTATGTGGACATTATGAAGGAATTGACCAAAGAGTTCTAGATGAAATTATAGATGAGGAAATATCAATAGGCGACTACGTACTAACAGGAGGAGAATTACCAGCAATGGTTTTAATAGACTCTGTTAGCCGATATGTAGAAGGTGTACTAAGCGAAGGTTCAACTTCAGAAGAATCATTTTCACAAGGCTTATTAGAATATCCACAATATACAAGACCAGAAGAATTTAAAGGTCAAAAGGTGCCAGAAGTATTACGATCTGGACATCATGAAAATATAAAAAAGTGGCGTAAGGAGCAATCTTTAGAGATTACAAAGAAAAATCGCCCAGATTTATTAAAATAGATTTAAAAATAAATTTTAGATTTGTTTTAAAAAGCAAAATATCAAATTGCAAGTTTGTAAGACAAACCGATACAAGAAAAAAGAAAGGAGGATATTCAAAAATGGATATCATAAAATCAATTGAACATGAACAATTAAAAAACAAGATACCTGAACTTAAAGTTGGTGATACAGTAAAAGTACATCAAAGAATTAAAGAAGGAAACAGAGAAAGAATTCAAGTATTTGAAGGAATTATTATTAAAAAACAAGGTGGAGGAGTTAATGCTACATTTACAGTAAGACGTGTTGCTTATGGTGTAGGAGTTGAAAAAACTTTCTTAGTACATTCTCCAATGGTAGAAAAAGTAGAACTAGTAAGAGTAGGTAAAGCAAGAAGAGCTAAATTATACTACTTAAGAGACAGAGTAGGTAAAGCTGCTAAGACAAAAGAAGCTGTAGGAGCAAGAATTGAAAACAGAGAAATTGTTATCAAAGAAGAAATTACAGAGGAAGCACCAGTAGAGGCTGCTCCAGAAGAAGCTCCAGCTATCGAAACAGAATCACCAGTTGTAGAAGAAACAGTTGATACAGTAACAGAAGAAACTGTAGAAACAAAAACAGATGCTGAATAAAATAAATAAAACGATACTATTATTTAGAATAGTATCGTTTTATTTATTTTGTGCTGGTTTGGCATTGTATAACGCTTTGGAAGAATAGGGGTGGGATAAGTCCTGCATAGGGCACTAATGTTTTAAAATCTCCGACAGGCTACGATTTTAAAACATTAATGCCTGCGCGTCCTTTGAATTCATGCACTTCCAAAGCTGCATGAGCTAAAATCATTTATCTAATAAATTTGCTCGCATCAGCATATTTTTTTAATCTTTGATAAGCTAAATAGTTAATGGTTCCAGCAGGGAAGTTACCTTCATCATCTTTTTTACCAGCAGGAACTCCTGTTAAAATTTCAATTCCCTCTTCTATGGTAGAAATTGCATAAATGTGGAATAGTCCAGATTTAACAGCTTCTACTACTTCAGTAGACAAATTTAAGTTGTGTATATTTTGTTTTGGTATAATAACACCATGTGAACCGTCTAAGCCTCTTATTTTACAAATTTGGAAAAATCCCTCAATTTTATCATTTGCACCACCAATTGGTTGAATTTCACCTTTTTGGTTGACAGAACCAGTAACAGCAAAAGATTGACTAATTGGAATGCCAGATAAACTAGATAAAATAGCATATAATTCAGTAGAAGAAGCACTATCACCATCTACTCCATTGTATAGTTGCTCAAAACAAATACTAGCAGTAAGAGAAAGTGGAATATCTTGAGCAAACATTTCTCCAATGTAAGCACTTAATATTAGTACACCTTTTGAGTGGGTAGAGCCAGAAAGCTCAACTTCACGTTCAATATTAATAACACCACTTTTTCCAGTATACGTATTTGCTGTTATTTTAACAGGTTTTCCAAATGTATAATCACCAACATTCATAATGGTTAAACCATTAATTTGGCCAACCTTTTCACCAGAGGTATCAATTAAAAGCGTATTTTCTTTTATCATTTCTACATATTTTTCATCATATTTCTTAACTCTTTCTGTCTTTTCTGCTAATGCCTTTGTAATTAGATCACCAGTAATCATTTTTGATTTTGACATTTTAGCCCAAGTAGCAGCTTCACCAATAATTTGAGATAAATCAGTAAATCTGGTAGAAAGTTTTGTTTGATTATCAGCAAGTTTAGAAGCATATTCTACTATTTTTGCCATAGCTGTATTATCTAAAGGTTGTAATCCTTCATGTTCACAATATCCTTTTACAAATCTTGCAAGTTTATTCATATTATCTTTGCTCATAGGAGCATCATCAGCAAATTCTACTTTAATTTTAAATAGTTTTCTAAAGTCTGGGTCTATAGAAAGTAGGGTTTGATAAATGTTTTCATCACCAATTAGAATAACTTTTAAATGTAAAGGAATAGGCTCTGGTTTTAATGAAATCATAACCATAGAAGAACGAGGGTCAGCTGCATTTTCTATTCCAATTTGCTTGCTACGTAATACTTTTTTTAAGGCATCATAGCATAAACTATTTGTTAATAAATCGTTTGCTTGAAAAATTAAGTAGCCACCATTTGCAATATGAAGAAGACCTGGTTTTAGCATAGTATAGTCTGTTTTTAAAGCTCCATAGTAGTTTTCGTATTCTAATTTTCCAAAGATGTTATGATAAGAATAGTTTGTATCAGCGATAACTGGTGCACCTTCTAAATTACTGTTGTCAACAAATAAGTTAACACGGTAGTTTAGCCATGGTCTTTGAAGTTCTGGTTTTGCAGCTTGCTGAGGTGCCTGTGGTTTGTTATCATTTTTTTCTTCTGCAACAAAACATGAAATGTTTTTTAAAATATCTTTTTTAATGTCTTCTAAAAATTTGTTAATTTTCTTGTTTCTTTTAAATTTTGCTTTAATTAAATTAATATGGCCATTAATAGTAAGAAGGGCTACATTTGATTGCCATTCTTGTACACGCTTGTCAGATTCACGTTCAATTGACTTAATTTCACCAATTGCTTCCATAATATGCTGTTGAACAATTGTAGATTTATCTTCATATTCTTTTTTAGTATTAGCATCTAGTTTATTAAACTCTTCTTCTGCAATGGTTTTTCCATTAACAATTGGCATCATGTAAATACCATTTTGTGCTGATTTTACTTGAAAACCATATTGAGCAGACTTTTGATTTAATTTTTCCATTAGCAAGTTTCGTTTCATTTCGTATTCTTGCTTAATTAATTTCTTTTCTTTTTCAAAATCTTCGTTGTTAAATGTATTTTTAATATCCACTTTTATATCATTAATAAATGTGTTCATAGTATTTGCAAAATCCTTACCTTGACCTGCAGGAAGGGAAACGGCAATTGGTTCGTTTGGATTATCAAAATTATATATATAGCACCAGTCATTTGGTACTTTTTTCTTTTTAGATAGTGTATTTAAAGCATTTTTTGTGTATGAAGTTTTACCAACTCCATAAGGACCTTCTACATAAAGGTTGTATCCATTGGCATCTACATTTAAACCAAATTCCAAAGCTTTAATGCCACGCTCTTGCCCAATACCAGTATTAATAGGGTCTAGTTCATCAGTGGTGGTAAAGTCAAAAACTTTTGGGTCACAAGTCACCCTTAAATCTTTGTAACTTAATTCATTTTTGTTTCTCATTTGTTTCTCCTCCTAAATCTTTTTGCATTAAAATCGCATCATTTGTATTATTATAATACTTTTTTCGCAAACCTATTCGTGTAAAATGATATTTTTCATATAGACGAATGGCAGGGGCGTTTGTTTCGTTTACTTCTAGTGTAAGTTTGGTGCAAGCATGCTGTTTGGCTGTTTGGATTAGATTTTCTAAAAGTAAAGAACCAATGCCAAGGCTACGTTTGTCGGTTCGAACAGCAATGTTCATAATGTCAGCTTCATCTAGAATTACTTTAATGCCAGCAAAGCCTATAACATTATTTTGGACTTTGGCTACAATGTAGATTGAGTTGCTACTTGCAAAGTCATCTTGTAAAATATTGATAGCCCAGAATTTGTCAAAGTTTTCAGAAAAATTTTCTGTTATTTGTTCTATATCTTGGGTCGTCATTGTTGTGATGTTGATATCCATAAAAAGCCTCCAAAAAAATCTTACACTAATATACAAGTATATTCTATATTAATATAAGACTTTTGTAAATAACATATATGTTACAATTGTGTTACGAATATGTTACAAATTTGTTTTATTGGTTTGCTAATTAAGCATTTGGGTAACGCTTTGGAAGAATCTAGGTGGGATAAGTCCTGCA
>CATKGX010000173.1 GCA_949747775.1 uncultured Clostridia bacterium
ATCAGGAGTAGATATGCGGAAGCCAATTTGTGTGGATACCTGTGCCAAACGAAGATACATTGACAAGGACAGAATTTGGTAGCAATGGACAGCCAACTACTGGATTAGATACAACAAGTTTTACAGAACCATATGCAAGTGGATATCCCGGAGAAGATACCGAGTACAATACTATGAAAAGACAGGTGTTAAAGTATGGAGGTTTCTTCATAGGAAGATTTGAAGCTGGTGTAAATAACACTACACTACGTACTGCAACTACAACAGTGCAGCCAGTAGTAAGTAAAAGAGGAGTAGCACCATACAATTATGTGCCATGGGGAAAGAGTATGAGTGATGTCACTTCAGATGTAACAAGTTCAGATTTTGATGGTATAACAACAGCAACAAAAGGAGCAGTATACTTGGCCAAAAATATGTATACACATCCAGATAGCGTAGAAAGTACATTATGTTATGGATGTCAATGGGATGCAATGTGTAGGTATATAGGAGACAGTCAAAGAACTACACCAGAAAAATCAGCAGCAGAATTAACAGGAACTGTAGCAACAGACGTTTCAAAGAATATCTATGACCTTGCAGGAAATTGCATAGAATGGACAATGGAAGCTCACAGCTTTATTCGTGTTAGCCGCGCAGGCTATTTCCTCGACGTTGATGTTCCAGTGTTTGACCGCGGCGGCACCTATCCTAATTTTGCGAACGACGTCTACAGCTTTAGGTGCTCACTTTATATTCAGTAGCCCTGATAGCTAATAGCGAGCAAACATAAAAAGTAGTATATGTAACGTGAGTAAAAAAATATAAAATTAAATCAAGAAACTCCGAGCGAACGGAGTACGCGAACCGTAAATTTTTGGGGATGTCGAACGACAGTGAGGTTAGCCCCAAAAAATTACTAGCAAGGTATTAAAAAATCAAAAGATAACTTTCAAAAAGTAAGTCAAATTGTATATATGTCATAAAATAGTATTGCGTAAATAAAGTTTATGATATAAAATTATTAGATAGTCAATTTAAAGGAAGGATAAAAATGAAAACAAAAGTTATAAATGATATAGTAGTTGTTAATAGCAATGAACTGATAATAAAAGACATTCAGTCAGCAATTGATTTTATTATGACGATAAAATATGAAACCAACTGCAATAAAATAGCGTTAAACAAAAGTGCAGTAGTAGAAGATTTCTTTATATTAAGTAAAGGATTAGCAGGAGAAATTTTGCAAAAGTTTATAAATTATCAAACAAAATTTGCTATATTTGGAGATTATTCAAAATATACAAGTAAACCATTAAAAGATTTTATATATGAAAGTAATCATGGAAAAGATATATTTTTTGTAGAAAATGAAGATAAAGCAATAGAAGTGTTAAATAAATCATAAATACAAATTGCAAGATATAGGTTAGTTTAAGGACTAACCTATATCTTTTAAAAATAAGAATAATTTCTTAATTTGGATAGAACATGGATATATAAAACAGAAAAAGCTTCAAAAATAAAAGAAATGGCTACCTTCAAACAACATAGAGTAATAATCTTGAAAAAAATACTCCTATTGTATATAATAGCCACATATAATAAATAAAGGTAAAATAGGAAAGAGTGATAAAGATGAACGAGCAAAAAGAAATGACAGCGAAAGACCTAGCAAACGTAAGTGATGGTAAAATTGTTTGTGGAAATGCAGATGTAATTTTAGAAAATTTTTGCCAAGATACTAGAAAGATTAAGCAAGGGGATGTATATATTGGCATAAAAGGAGAAAATCATAACGGAAACGAAATATATGAAGAAGCTTTAATAAATGGAGCAAAAGCATGTATTTTGCAAGGTGTATCTATACCAGATAATATAAAAGAAAAATATGCCGATAGAACAATTATTATAGTAGAAAACACAATAACAGCACTTCAAAAATTAGCCATTTATAAAAGAAGTATGTATGATATACCAGTTATTGCTATTACAGGAAGCGTAGGGAAAACAAGTACAAAAGATATTGTAGCAAGTGTAATGGCTAAAAAGTACAATGTGCTAAAAACACAAGGTAACTATAATAGCCAATTGGGAGTAGCCCTAACAGTACTACGATTAAAAGACCACAATGCAATGGTAATTGAGCTAGGAATGAGCAATTTAGGAGAAATTCGTAAATTAACAGCAATTGCAAAGCCAAATGTTGCAGTTATTACCAATGTAGGAACTGCTCATATAGGAAATTTAGGGTCAAGAGAAAACATCCTAAAAGCAAAACTAGAAATACTAGAGGGTCTGCAAAGTGGGGGGACAGTTGTTATTAATAATGATAATGATTTACTACATCATTGGTATATAAGCGCAAAAGAAAGATATCATATTGTGACATACGGAATGGAAAATACAAGTGATATTATGCCACACAATACTATTCTTACAGAGGATGGAAGTAGTTATACAGCAGATATAAATGGAAAAAGCTACCCAGTGAAAATTGGAATCGGGGGAAACCACTTTGTTTCGAACAGCTTATGTGCCATTGTAGTGGGTCAAATATTTGATATAAAAATGGAACATATTTTAAAAGGAATTGAACATTTCGAACTAACTAAAAAAAGAATGCAAGTAGAAAAACTAGAAAACCATGTAACAATTATAAATGATTACTATAATGCAAACTATGATTCTATGAAAGCTGCTATTGAATATTTAGCAGGAATAGAAAATACTAAAACAATTGCAGTATTAGGAGATATGCTAGAATTAGGAGATTATTCAGAAAGACTACATAGGCAAGTAGGAGAAGAAATTTGTAAATGCAAAATTGACACACTTATTACTGTGGGGACAGAGGCAAAATATACTGCGGATGAAGCAGGTAAATTAGGAATGAACCAACAAAATATTTATGTTTTCAATACAAATGAAGAAGCAATAAAAAGAATAAAATTACTAATAGAAAATGGAAATGTAAGCATTTTATTAAAAGCTTCAAATGGAATGAACTTCGGAGAAATTGCAAATAAGATTAGCAAAAAATAGAAGAAGGGAATGTGATTTATGTCAAAACAAAAAATAGGTGTTCTTTTTGGAGGAATGTCAACAGAACATGATGTATCAGTTGTGTCTGGTACATCAGTTATTAAAAATCTAAATCAAGGGAAATATGAAATCTTACCAATATATATTGATAAAGATGGAAAATGGTTCGCGTATACAAAACCATTAGATGAAATACAAGTGCCAACAGTTGGACAGAAAGTAACACATATTAAAGAAATTTCAAATCCAATAGAGTATATCAAAAATCTAGATATTGTATTTCCAGTTTTACATGGACGATATGGAGAAGATGGAACAATCCAAGGGATGTTAGAGCTACTAAGTAAAAAGTATGTGGGGTGCAATATATTGTCTTCTAGTATATGTATGGATAAAGTATATGCAAAGGTGATTTTTGAAAAAGCAGAAATTGACCAAGCAAACTATATTTATATTAGAAAATGTGGAAAAGAATATATATATGTGGATAATACCTTTACAGAAGAAATATGTAGTGTAGATAAAATAGGAGATATTATAGAAGAAAAGTTACAATTTCCTGTGTTTGTAAAACCATCAAATTCAGGCTCATCAGTAGGAATTCATAAATCACATAACAAAGAAGAATTAATCAAACATATAGAATATGCCAGTCAATTTGATAAAAAAATACTAATTGAACAAACCATTTTAGGAAGAGAAGTAGAGTGTGCAGTCTTAGGAAACGAGCAAGTAGAAGCAACTTGTGTGGGAGAAATACTTCCAGCAGAGGAATTTTACACATTTGATGCAAAATACAAAATGGCAGAATCAAAAGTTGTATTGCCAGCATCTTTGCCACAAGAAATATCAGAAAAAATTCAAAATCTTGCTATAAAAGCATTTAAAGCAGTGGGGGGAACAGGACTAGCAAGAGTAGACTTTTTTGTTGAAAATGGAACAAATAGAATTATCATTAATGAAATCAATACAATGCCAGGATTTACCCAAATTAGTATGTATCCAAAACTATGGGAACAAATGGGAGTAAACTATGGGCAATTGCTAGATAAGTTAATAGAATTGGTAGAATAGAAAAGAGGAAAAATGAAAGAACCAGATATATTATTAGAAGAAATTAATCAAGACATAAAAAGAACATTATCTGAAAAAAGATATATCCATAGCCTTGGTGTTATGAACAAAGCAGAAGAACTTGCAAAACAATATCATATAAATGTTGATAAGGCTAAAATAGTGGGATTAGCACATGATATTGCAAAAGAAATGCCAAAAGAAGAAAAAATAGCATATGTTAAGAATCACGATATTGAAATAGACGAAATTGAAAAAATCAATATTGAATTATTACATGCCAAAATAGGAGCAGATATTTGTAAAAATAAATATCAATTTTCTCAAGATATGCAAGATGCCATTCGCTATCATACTACGGGCTCACCAGAGATGGACGACTTGGCAAAAATTATTTTAATAGCAGATAAAACAGAAGCGGGAAGAAAAAATATTAACCAAGAAGAAATAAAAGAGCTAGAGCAAAAAGGGTTAGAACAAGAGGTAGTAGCTTTATTAGATAGGTCTATTATATATACAATTAAAAAAGGTGGTTTAATTCATCCAGATAGTGTTTATACAAGAAATAGGTTTTTCATGTAAAAATCTATTTTCTTATGACGAAAATTGTGATATAATAAGAACACTATTTAAATGAGGGGGATGTTCTATGATTTTTAAAGACTACTACAAAATCTTAGGATTAGAGAATAACAAAGTAACATCAGATGAAATAAAATGCGCATACAGAGAACAAGCAAAGAAATATCATCCCGATATCAATTCACAAAATAGCTTCTCAGAAGAAAGATTCAAAGATATTAATGAAGCATACAAAGTACTATCGGAAGCATCAGCTAGAAGAAAGTATGACAGAATGTGGAATTCACGCATTGGATATAAAAAGAAAAACGAAGAAAGCAAAAGAGAAGAAGGGTCAGTGTTGGGTAACTTTTTTCATATGTTTTTTGGAACAACACAAGAAAGTGAACAAACAAGACCAACAAGTAAAAACAAAAATAAAATAGCCAAAAAAGGAGAAAATATAGAAACAGAAGTAGATGTTTCTATAGAAGAAGCCTTTTATGGAGCAGATAAAAAGATTTCATTAAGAACAATTGATGGCAAAATGAAAACATTTACTGTTAAAATTCCAGTAGGAATTCGAAATGGAGAAAAAATAAGACTTTTAGGGCAAGGAAAAAAAGGAGAAAATGGTGGAAACAATGGAGATTTATTTATTAAAATAAATATTATAGACGGAAAAAAGTTTGCCTTAGAAGGAGTAGAATTATATACAAATTTATTTTTAACACCTTGGGAAGCAGCATTAGGAACAAGAGTTAGTGTAGACACAATAGATGAAACTGTTTCTTTATATGTTCCACAAGGAATTCAAAGTGGAGAAAAAGTTAAAATTCCTGGAAAGGGATATAAAGATGGAAAAGGTGGAAGAGGAGATTTGGTAGCAGAAGTTAAAATTATGGTACC
>CATKGX010000174.1 GCA_949747775.1 uncultured Clostridia bacterium
AATTGTTGCAGCAGATAGAGGAAATATAAACAAACAAAGTACAATAGGTCAAAAAAGATATGAAGCAGAACAATTAAGAGATGAAATTGCAGCAGGTTACAACAAATTATTTGAAGCTTCAATCATATCAACATTATTTACATATAGCTTAGAGGACCTAGACAAATTCACAGGATTACTTGCAGCTGAAATGTCAAAATCATTAGTAAGTATGAAAACAGCCTGGGGAATTCAAGAAGAAGCATTTCAAAGTAACCTACCATTAATGGATAATAAAATTAAAAAAACACATACATTTGACCGTAGATCAATGGGAACTGTATTCCCATTTACAACATCAGAAGTAGGACACCCATCAGGGGTACCACTTGGAATTAATAAACAAACAGGAGTGCCAATTTTATTTGACAACTTCCATGGCTCACTTACTAATTACAATATGGTTATATTTGCGAAATCTGGTGCTGGTAAATCTGTTACTATGAAAACACTAATTTCCAGATCAGCGGTATTAATGGGAATACAAAGTTTAGCACTAGATGCCGAAGGAGAATATAGCATTGTGGCAGAAAGCTTGGGCGGAATAAACGTGGTTATCAGCCCAAACTCAAAAACAGTTATCAATATCTTCGATATAGAAACAGAAATTATAAAAGACGAAATTACAGGAAGAGATAGACTAGTACTAAATGTAGAAAACAAAGTAGAAGACGTAACACAAGCTCTACTTACAATGGCAAGAGGAAGCACAAGAAGTGAAGAAGTAAACGAACTTACAAAACAAATTATAGCAGAATCCGTAGCAGAAGAATATGCAGCACATGGAATTAACAATGACCCAAACAGTTTATTTGATGCGTCAAATAATAATTATGGTAGTAACATGATAGGTAGAAAAAGAAAAGATATGCCAACAATAGGATCATGGTACAAAAGAATACAAGCAAAAGCAGCAGAAAACACAAACGTAGACTATAACTTCCATTACAGTTATTTATTAAAAGTTATGAAACAATACATTAGAGAATATGACGGACAAATGGCATACTTTGATGGTCAATCAACATTTGACCTATTAGAAGGAACATTATTTATTAACCTAGACATATCTCAACTAGAAGAAAAATTTGCAAGACCACTTGCACAACAAATTCTACTAGAATGGATATGGGAAAAATATGTTAAGAAAAATAGTGAAGACAGAACAAGAGCTGCCAAAAAAAGAGTTCTAGTTGATGAGGCATGGATGTTACTTCCATACCCAGAAGCCGTAGACTTTTTAAACACTATGGCAAGGCGTGCCAGAAAAAGAAATGTATCACTTGCTATTATTTCGCAAAGATTCCAAGACTTTTATGAAAAACCAGAAGCACAAGCAGTACTAACATCTTCAGATACAAAGCTATTTTTAGCACAAGACAAATCAGAAATTGCATACTTAAAAGAAGTATTTAAACTAAGCGAAGGAGAAGCAAACTTCCTAGTAACTTGTTTAAAAGGAGAAGGATTACTAAAAGTAGGAGCAGACAGTGCCATTATACAAATCAATCCTACTAGAAAAGAGTTTGAATTTGTTGAAACGAACTTAAATAAACTAATGCAAAAAGGAAAAAATCAATATTCAAGAGAATAGGAGAAAGGATAATATGAAAAAACTGACAGAAAAAAATGTAACACAAAAGATAGTGATTACCATATTAATAGTATTATCATTCAACTTCGTCGTTCCAACATTTTCACGTGCCGATTTTGGAGGAATGCTATTAAGCCCAGTAGTAAGCTTAATAGGAACCGTATGTGATGCCGTTGTTGCAAGCTTACAGTTCTTCATGTATGATGGAGGGACGAGTGGCGGAGATAGTATCTGGGGAGGTTTTACGGTAAAAGCAGATGACTTTAAAAATAATCCTGAGAAATATCCAGATATGCAATACAACACATCAGGGGGAAATACAAAATATGAGCCAGATATTAAAGCAAGCGATTTTGATAGAGGATGGGTAGAAGGCGCATTAAGTTGGCTTACGGGTCTAACCGTCAATGCAGATAACTTCGGAATTCCAATTAGTAAATACAGTCCAGAAAAAATATTTTCAGGAAAAGTACCATCATTAGATGTAAATTACATTAGTCCCAAATTCCAAAAAACAGCAGATGGTGGATATCCAGCATTTGTTGATAGTGATGGAGATGGGCTAGATGATAATACAGGAGCTGCCACAGAAGAACAACATAAGGCAATGATAGATAGGTCAATTACTAGTATATTACAAACAACCATTGCAAGTTGGTATGTCGCTTTAAGAAACTTAGCAATTGTAGGACTACTTTCAGTACTACTATATGTAGGTATTAGAATGATTATTTCAAGTACTGCAGCAGATAAAGCCAAATACAAACAAATGTTAATGGATTGGGTAATAGCATTATGCTTAGTATTTTTCCTACACTATATCATGTCATTTGTATTAACAATGACAGACATAATTGTAGATGGAATAGGAAATTCTAACCAAATTGCAGTAAGAGTAGTAACAAGCAAAGATGACCCAACAGTACAAGCTGAGTTTAATACAGACCTAATGGGACTATGTAGATTTTTAATGAATGATTCTAACTTGGGAAATAGATTAATCTATATGATTATGTATATTGCCTTAACTGTATACACAGTAGTATTTACATGGAAGTATGTAAAAAGGGCAATTACAATGGCGTTTTTAACATTAATGGCACCAATTGTATCCCTTACATACCCAATTGATAAAATGAATGATGGAAAAGCACAAGCATTCAATATGTGGTTAAAAGAATATACATTTAATGCACTGTTACAACCATTTCATTTAATTATATATACAGTATTTTTAGGTTCATCCATGGAAATAGCAGTTAAAAATCCAATTTTCGCAATACTATTTTTAGCATTTATAGGACCTGCTGAAAAATTATTAAAGAAATTCTTCGGATTTGATAAAGCTTCAACAGTAGGAGCGCTAGACTCTGCAAGCAAAATGTTTGGTGGAGCTGCAGCTTTTAAAATGCTAAGTAATATGGCCACTAAAAAAGGAGGAAAGGCAGGCGCTGGAGGAAAGAAAGACAATATTAGAACACAAAGAAATCCAGAACTACAATCTTCAAACTCACCAAGAGGATATGATGGATATACAGGAAACGGTGGAGCTGATGCGTCAGATGGAGGAAATAATCTACCAGGTGGACCAACAGAATTTGAAGACATATCATCAGGCAATCCAATCCCAGATACACCATCAATTGGGGAACAGCTTGATACATATGATGAAGGATATGGCACAAATGATTGGGATGCAGGTGAAAGAGATGCAATGGCAAGACAGGCAAACTTCGGAAATGAAAATAACCTAACAGACTCAGACGAAGAACGTGCACAAATTATGAGAGATTCAGGTTATACAGATGATGAAATTTCAGCATATTTTGGAAATACTGGAAATGAAAGCAGTGTAAATCCAGGAAATACTGGCGGAAATGTAAATCCACCAGATAGTGCAAACAATAGAAATGATATAAGATTTGCAGACAATGGACAAGAACCACAACCAGTTAGTGATTCTGGAAATAGTAATGGACAAATGCCACCAGAAGTAAATACTCCAAGACCTCAAATGCCAAACTATACAATGCCAAATACAAATACAGCAGCTATGGCAGCACCACATAGTGAGACAAGAGGAGAAAAAATTAAAAGAGGTATTAAAAATAAAGCAAGTACAGTGGTGCATGATAAACTAGGAAATGGACAATGGTGGGGACAAAAAGGAAGACAGGTAGCAGGACTTGCAGGAAGAGCAGCAGTAAGAACAGCTACAGCAGGAATTGGTGCTGCTGTTGGAGTTGGTTTAGGAATGGCTGGAGATGACTTAGAGGACGTATTAACATATGGGGCAGCAGGAGGAGCACTAGGTGGTTCAGTAGGTGGAAATTTAGCACTAAAAGGAACAAGAGCAATTGGATCACAAGCAAGCGATATCTGGCATGGAAGTCATGAAGAAGCAGAACTTGCAAGACAAGCAAGAGCAAATGTATCAGATAATTCATTTAGAAGTAATATACAAACGAATTACCAACCAGACGGAAAAGAGTTAAAAGGTAATGAGTTAACAAAAGCAACTAGAAGAGCAGCAGAGTACTACAACCAAGGTATTACAAATAATAAGACAATTACAAAAACAATGAAGTTAGAAGACTCAATTAATAAAGAACTAGCAAATGACCAAAACTTAAATTGGTCAGAAGAACAAAAACAACAATTTGCAAAAGAAAAAGCAATTGTAGCAGCAAAATGGGCAGAAAAAGTATCAGATGCAGAGTTAAGAGACAGCAAAAAACAAGCATCATTACAAGCATCATTTGAAAGAGGAATACAAGCAAAAGGACTTTCTAAGAAAGATGCTGAAAAGAATGCAAAAGAATTAATTGCAAATATTAAACAAATTAAAGGAATTGATTAATTAAATAGGAGGGCTATGACAGTGAATAATTTTATTAGATATTGGAACCAAAACAGAAAGAAAATAATAATTATCATTGCTATAATAGCTCTTCTTATTATATTACTAAGAGTAGTAAATAATTACTTAAAAAATGCACCAAAACCAGAAGTAAATAATCCATTATCAAACCAAACAATAGATAAGACAATACCAATGCAGTCTACTATAACAGGAACAAGTGTATCTGAAGAAGTAACAAAGCAAAATATAGATTATATAAAAGAATTTATAGAATATTGTAACCAAAAAGAATATCAAAAAGCATATAACTTACTTTCAGAAGATTGTAAAAAAGAGTACAATGACAATATAAATAATTTTGTTAATCAATACTGTAACAATATTTTTACTACAAGCAAAACGTATAACCTAGAACTATGGATTGCAAATGAAGGAAAGTATACTTACAAAATAAAGTATATAAATGACAACTTACTTGCAACAGGTGGTGCAAACTTAAATAAAAACATAGAAGATTATATTACAATAGTAAAACAAGCAGATGAGACAAAGCTAAACGTTAATGGATTTATTTGTAAAAAAGAACTAAACAAAACACAAAAGTATAAAGATGTAGAAATTGTTATTAGTAGCAAAACATCATATAAAAACTATGAAACATATGAAATAACAATTAAAAACTATACAGATAAAACAATTCTAGTAAGTGATGGAAAGAGTAGTAAAAATATTTGCTTAGTAGACCAAAACGAAGTAGAATATGCAGCATTTTTAGATGAAGTACCATTAGAGAACTTAGAAATACCAAGCAAATATGGAAGAAGAATGACAATCAAATTTAATAAAATATATGATATATATAGAATAATAGAAAAAATGCGATTTAAAACAATTATACTAGACAAAGAAATATACGAAAAAAACTCAGAAGATTCAAATTTAGAAAAAATGCAAATGGAAATTGAAATCTAGAATAAGAAAAGTGGTGAGGAAATATGGCAGAAGAAAATCAAGATAAAAATGAGGCATTAGAAAAAGGAAAACAAGCAATCAAAAATAAAATTATGCAAAAAGCAAAGCCTTGGATTATAAAAGGAGTAGCAGTACTTCTTGGAATTATCCTTGTAGGAGCACTTGTATTAGGAATATTTGATGCAATAGGGGATGCAATACAAAGTGTAACAGAAGCAATAACCGATTTTTTTACATTAGATGAAGATGGAGCAATTATAATTAGTGAAGAGCAAATAGATGCAGTTATTAATAGCATCACAGACTTAGGTGTTGACTTAGAGGACCTATACTTAATGGGAGATGTTGACTATGACGACCCAGACATAGAAGCAGCAAATAAAAAAGCACTACGACTATATATAAAAAGATTCTATGAAGCACAAGCAATGACGCAAACGATTAACACGAATCCAAATTGGTTAGAACAATTGCAAGGGAAAACATATGGAACAATATATGTATATAGAACAAATGGAGAAGATATCATAGATAAAGACACAAAAGCAACGCAGTTAAGCTATATG
>CATKGX010000175.1 GCA_949747775.1 uncultured Clostridia bacterium
TATTTTTACATCGTTTTCTCCATTTGGCTCTATTAACACACTATATCCTGTATCTGTGATGACTGTTTTACTTCCGTCTCCATTATCTGTTACTTCCTCGGACACCGTTATTCCCTGGTTTATTAACTCCTCTACATAAGTATCTACTGTCACCTTCCCTACATGATTGGTATTACTTGCCACATCTCCTTTTACCATTTCTAGTCTTTCTTTCTCTCTTTCCAGTTCATGCATTTCTTTTCCGCTTTGTATTCTACTTACTAAACCACTATTTAACACTATATTCACACTGATTGTTGCTAGTATGATTAATATGACGATTGTTACCACTAGTGCTATTAGTGTTATTCCTTCTGCTTGCCTAATTTTTTCTTTTTCCATCTTTTTCCTTCCCTTCTCTTTTTTCGCACAAAAAGACAGCCTACTTATTTTTCTAAATAGTCTGTCTTTATTTTATCCATCTCTAATAAAGGCTACAGAGCCTTTATACATATTTATTTTTCTAGAATATAGCTCTCTCTCTCTCTCTCTCTCTCTCTTACAGCCTCAAGGTTTTCGTTTTTGTTCATTTCTATTTTCCCCTTTCTTCTATTGTATATTTCACTCTTCCTTAATTTTATCGAAACAATTATCTTTTTGTCAATATCTTTTAAATAACTTTATTTGTAAGATTTTTCAACTCAAAATTGCACTTTTTCTTACTTTTGCACTTACTTTGTAAATTGACGTTTTTTTGGTTATGAGTGAAATAAAGTAGATTGTAAAAGTAAAATCCACTTTAGATTAAAGATAATAGATCTAATAACAAAAAAATAACTAGCCCACTTTAAATAAAGTGAGCTAGCATAAAACAAACAATTAATTTAGAAACAATATTTTTTATCAGAACTTCCCATAATAGACGCGCTCGGATTCGCTTGCTACCCGCTGTCTAATTTCGTCAAAAGTTTGGGTGCGCACAAAGTCGCCATCTACAAAGACATCTTCAAGCAAGTTGCCTTTCACACCTTCGACAGTTTTACGATTAAGTCCATCAATCAGCTTATACTCGTTATTTTCAAAGACTACTGCAACAATACCTTTTTGTGACTTTTTGAACTTGTCCGAATCGGTGGCTGGGTCTTTGTAAATCTCCTTGAATTCACCATTTGCAACTTCAGCAGTTGCCTTAAGTGCAAACCCAAGTGTATCACGTGTCATGTACTGATACGTGTATGAACCAATTCCCAATCCAACACTTGTTGTAATAAATCCCTTCTCCATCATACCTTCGCACATTTGCTTGGCTCTTTCAGGAGTAATGGAGTCGCCATATACAGCACCAATGTGGGAATCCAATTCAATGTAGCCCTTCTCATTCTTAGTTCCGCCAAAAATCTCATATAGGCGTTGAACCAATCCCTTAGAAATTGTCATTTTAAAGTCTTTCAAGCGCTCATCCAGGTCTTCTCTTCCCCATACGATGGGGTCACCACAAATGATTTTTACAGGGTCACCAGAATCAGGCCTAATATTGACTTTGCCATTCCGCTTCATAATTGCTTCTTTCACTTCAGGGTCAGTCAAAACATTGTCAACCAAATTCCACAGGTTATACGTGTCTGACACAATTGTTACTGTACCACTAGGATACACTTCTGTTACCAGTCTTAAAATCGCCTTTTTCTCATCACGGCCATAGGACTCCATCACACTATGCTCTGTTGAAGGAGCATAAGCCAAAACATCCCGTTTTGCCCCATAATATGCCATCAAATAATTTCTGGCACCAATGGTTGCTGAACCTGCAAAGCTTAGCAGATGGCCAGGAGTAGCACGATAGGCCGCTTCTGGGCTTCCCATGCCACGCATCGAAAAGTCTCCTCCCTGGTTAAATACACGCCCAGACTGATTGCACCCTGTCAGTTTTGCATAATGCGTCAAAATCCGCTTATACTTATCTGCAATGGTAGCATCCGTCATGGGTTGCCAAATGGTGCAAGACAGTGGCGTTTCTACATAGCCAGGAAGCCAGAAAAACTCTGGAAGAGTATTTTCAACTGTGAACATAGGCACTCCAATCGGAACAAAAGAGCCCTCTTTTAGTGCCTGGAACCGAAGTGGCAAATAGCCCAATTTATGAAGCTTCTCGAAATGAGAATAATCATAATCCTTGACCATTTCAGGGTTTGTGACTGAAAAAGTGCCACTAAGGCTTTCTTCAATTTCCTCCATAACTGTTTTAAGAGGTCTTTCGAAGAAATTCCTTTGCCATTCCCAATACAGTGTTGCCAAGGCTCCCTGCAGACCGAAGAACACAGAATGTGTTACACCATCAATCCGTGACTTTCTCGGCGTCCAAGTTTCATAGGTCCACTGTACGCCTTCAGGATACTGGTCCTTATGGCAAAATTTGTAACCATCGGTCAGAAGGGCGGGGTTCATTGTCAACTGCTGAAACATCATAGTAGTTTTCCTCCTTAAGGTTTAATAAGTGTTACCACCATGGCCATAAAGGCTATAGTTTTTTACATTAACATCCATGTACTGAATACGTGGATGCTTTTTGCACATCATTGAAGTACTTGTATAGACCCTACTAATGGGAGAATCTTCGTCAAGAAGCTTTCCCTGGAATATGGTTTCTTCACAATGAGAAACAACCAGGTAAACTTCACTTGCTCCCAACGATTTCAAAATACTACCTGCCCATGCAAAAGTGCCACCTTTTGAGCAAAGGTCATCTATAATAATGCACTTTGACCCAAGATTCACCTTGCCTTTTTTGAGTCGCATATCCTCGATATTTCCTGTGAGAGGATTACGCTTTTTCTCCATAATGCAAATATCATAATAGTCATTATCTCCGTATCTAGCGGCTGCCCCTTTATCAGGATACACAACGTGGTCATTTTCAGAAAATCCAATTTCCGCCTGAATTCTTGGTAGCCAATCTACTACTGGATAAACTGGAATACTATGATTTAGCCTTTCCATTGTTTCTTTGGAATGAGGCTCCATAACAATCACTTTTTCGAAATTTAACCAATTAATAAATTCGCATACATATTGGAGTGTAAACAAATCCCCAGGAATTTTCCGATCCATCCGACTATATGGCATATACCATACAAACAGATAACACCTAGCTCTCAGTTCTTTTAGCCGCTGTCTTACAAACATCAGTGGCATAAAATCACTATCACTTTCATATTTGAACTCAAGAATGTTGGTCGCAAATAAAGATGGAGATACAGATGGTTTAATAGCATGCTCGATGTCTTTCACCTTAGTTTCATTGTTTGGGAACTGTTCTGTCTGAAGTCTTACTCCATTGAGCACTAGCATAAATGGATTCCTCCTATTCAATTGTTTGTTTTTGTTGTTTTTACAAAGACAAAATATTATCTTTGTTGAAAACCACATAAACTTTTTCTATTATACTACACTTTACATAATTTTGCAACCTTATGTGAAAAATCTTTTCTTGTGTAGTTTGACATAATCTTGTTTACATGATATAATATTTTCCAAATGTTTTTGCATAGCTATTCGTAATTATCAATAGCTTAAATTAAAAGTCAAAAACATGTTATTACTATTAATTTATTACTTTAGGAGGGTTTCTTTATGTGGCTCTACGATTACTACGATCTTTCATGCGGTTCTGGTTTTGTAAAATGTGCTATTTCCAATTGCACAGCTGACCTTTCTAATCCAAAATCAGCTTTTGAAAAAATGACAGCATTGATAGAAGAAGCCAACAATCAAGAAGTTGATATTCTAATCTTTCCTGAGCTTTCTATTGTTGGGTATACCTGCCAAGACCTTTTAGAACATCAGCAACTGATAGAAAAATCACAATCTGTTTTATGGAACTTAGTTCGGTGGTCAAATGGGCTAGAACCCACTTTTTTATTTGTTGTGGGAGCTCCTATTCGTGTCTTGGATACTTTATACAATTGTGCTGTTGTGATTCAACATGGAAAAATCCTTGGAATTGTTCCAAAACAGTACCTTCCAAACTATGGAGAGTTTTATGAAAAGCGGTGGTTTACCTCCTATACAGATGATAGCATTACTTCTGTTAATTTGTTTGACGAAGACATTCCTTTTGGAAATTTAATCTTTTCTGCTTCAAACAGTTATAAACTGGGAATCGAGATTTGTGAAGACCTTTGGTCGGTTATTCCGCCAAGCTCTTATTTAGCTTTATCTGGTGCAAATATTATTGCCAATTTATCAGCTAGTAATGAACTTGTAGGAAAGGACGATTATCGAAAAGAATTAATAAAGACGCAGAGTTCTAGAACAATTTCTGCCTATCTTTACACTTCTTCTGGTTTTGCTGAATCCACTAGTGATCTAGTATTTGGAGGCAGTGGTTATGCTTTTGAGAATGGAAAAGAAGTAGCCTCTTTAGAGCGTTATCAGATGGATGATCAGATGAAAATTTTTGATATTGATATTGATAATCTTACAAATGAAAGGCTCTTCAATAAAACATTTAGTGATAGCAAGAAAAATTTGAAATCACCTTATAGAGAAATTGAAGTATGCAGTCCTGCATACATTTGGCCTCAAAAGGTCTTTTCTCCCCTTGTGAATCCTCATCCTTTTGTTCCTTCTGTAGAAGGTGATGCACGAAACAAAGTATGTAGCGAAATTCTAGCAATTCAGTCGACTGCCCTTGCAAGAAGACTTACTGCTACAAAGAATACCAAAGTCACAATTGGCATTTCTGGGGGACTTGATTCTACCCTAGCACTACTCGTTTGCCATGATGCCTTCAAAAAGCTAAACCTTGATATGTCTGGCATCTTTGGCATTACCATGCCAGGATTTGGAACTACTGACCGCACATACAATAATGCTATAGAGCTATGTAGGAACCTTGGAACAACTTTGTACGAAATTCCAATTCGGGATGCTTGCCTGCAACATTTTAAAGATATTGGGCACGACCCTTCTGTACATGACATTACTTACGAAAATGTACAAGCCAGAGAACGCACCCAAATCTTGATGGACATGGCAAACAAACATCATGGACTTTTGGTTGGTACTGGAGATTTGTCTGAACTAGTCCTTGGATGGTGTACCTACAATGGTGACCACATGAGTATGTATGGAGTTAACTGCTCCATTCCTAAAACTCTTGTGAAATACCTTATTGAATGGTATGCTACACAAGCTGAAGAGCAAAACCCTGCCCTTCAAAAAATACTCTTAGACATTATTGGCACTCCCATTAGTCCAGAACTCCTTCCTACTGATGGTAAAGAAGTAGTCCAAAAAACAGAGAACTCTGTTGGACCTTATGAAGTCATTGACTTCTTCATTTACAATTTGTTAAGAAAGAAGTTCTCAAGAGAAAAGATTTTGTACCTCGCCAATATTGCCTTTGCTGATAAATATACCAATGAAGAACTAACCAAGTTCTACGACCAATTTATCAGAAGATTCTTCCAAAATCAATTCAAAAGGAACTGCATTCCCGACGGTCCCAAAGTAGGCACAGTAAGCATCTCTCCCAGAGGCGACTTGCGAATGCCTTCTGACGCAGACCCCA
>CATKGX010000176.1 GCA_949747775.1 uncultured Clostridia bacterium
GGACATCTTCCAATAATACGAGCAATGTCAAAGTATTTGTTGCCAAAGCCACCAAAGCCAAAATCAATAATAGCAGTTACATGATTGTTTTCATCTAACAAAACATTGCTAGAGTTTAAGTCCCCATGAACTAAGCAGTTGTTATCTTTTTGGCTAAACATATCATATTTCCAAAAGACTTTATCGTTAGAATTTACATGAACATTTAACAATTCGTCTAAAAAGTCAATTAAATCTAAGCCAATATTATCTGTATCAAATATTTCATCTTTTTTGTAAGGAATTTGATGTAATTGATACATAAATTTTGCAATATCAGCCGAAATCGATTTAATTTCTTCTGGTGTTAAGTCATTCATTTTGTCTGCCAAAACAGTTCCTTCTATTTTTTTGTGCATACTAAAAGGTCTACCATTGTCATATAGAAGTTCTAATTTTACAGTATTAAAGTCTGTTTTACCATAAATATATTTAGAAAATTCATAATCCTTTACAATCGTTCTAATCCAGAAATCATCTCTAGGAAATCTAAAGAAATAATTTCCTTCATTGGTTTTTACTTCAAAAACAATATTTGTCCAACCAGTTGATATTTGATTGATTGAAGAAATATCTTTATCTTGTAAAGTGTTGCGAATGATTTTTTCAAAATTTTCGTCTAGCGAAAAATAATTTTTTATCATAATTTAAATACCTTCATCTTTCATTAATTTACGAACTAAGTCAATGACATTTTTTTCAGATTCTTCATCATAATTGTTGTATAAAACATAGTCAAACATATTTCTTAAATTTTCGTCAGTAGTAACACGATTATAGTGCTGCTCAATTTCACTAAGCCTTTGCATTTCTACTTCTGTTTTTAAATGTCTTTGTCTTAATTTATTTTTAGTTACTTCAATATCTTTAGGAAGTAGATAAATAACACGTAAATGAGGACAGATTTCTTTCATATCAAATATAGTATCATAGTGCAATTCAAATACGGTGTTTTTATTAGAAAAAAGCTCCTTTTTTGTATATGCGTATGCGTTGCCTAAGAGGTCAAGCTCATATGCAATTTGTCCATTATCTTTTAAAGCTTGAAGTTCATCAGATGAAAGAAAAACTTTATCATCATTATTTTTTTCTCCAACACGCATCTCACGAGTTGTAACGATTTTTACTTTTTCGAAATTTAATTTTTCTACAACTTTATCTTTATAGTACGATTTTCCTATTCCAGAGATGCCTGCAAATGCAAGTAACATAGTGTACCTCCTTAAAAATATATTAAATATTATACTATGGATTAAGAAAATACACAAGTTTTATTTAAAAGAGTTACAAAAAGATTACAAAGGTGTTACAGGAATATTACATTTTAGCAAAAAAGAAATAATATTGCAAAATATATAAAAGTTCAGTATAATATATACTATAGACAAGATAAAGGTAAGGAAAAGGGAGAGTACAAAAGAATGAGAAAAAGCGAAACACCTGAGGCTGTAAGAGAGAGAGAGAGAGAGAGAGAGAGCTATATTCTAATGAAATAATAACATATAGAGGCATAAATGCCTTTATTAGAGATGGATAAAAAATGACAGACTATTTATTGAGTAGTCTGTCATTTTGATGTACAAAAAATAGAAATGAAAGATGGAGGAAGAAAATGCGTCAAGATAGGATAAGTGTAAAAGCTAATTCTGGTATAACATTAATTGCATTAGTAGTAACAATTATTATATTAGTTATACTGGCAGCAATTAGTATAAATTTAATTTTGAATGGTAAATTAATTAATAGAGCAGAAGTAGGGCAGAAATTAACAGAACTTTCTAAAATAGAAGAAAAAGCTAATCTGATATATGCAGATAAGAAGATGGAAGAATATCAGAATAAAGAAAAAGAAAAAGTAACAATAGAAGAAATTGTAGATGAATTAAAAAAAGATAACTATCAATTTAAAGAAGTTGATGGAGATGATGTAGTAGACATTCGTTTAGACAAAAATAATATAAGTATGTTAGCTAATTCAGAAGAAGCAATACAAGTAACTTTAGAAAGAGGAGAGTCGGCTATAAACTATTATGTAATTGTTAATGGACAATATTATAGAATATATTTAAATGCTTCAGGAGTAATCTTAGATAAAATTCCATCAACTCTGGAAGAGTTAAGTAGTAAATCAGAGCTGAAATTAAGTGCTAACTCAGAAATTATAGAAGTACAGTTAGAGAAAAATATAATCAAAGTAAAATCAAAAGGAAAAGTTCGGAGAAGCACAAATAAACGTTAGTTATGGTAGAATTTTAAAAACATGTAATGTACAAGTTATAATACCTCTAAGTGAAATAGAAAATATTGAACCAGCTACATATTTTTTATATCCTACAGCGAAAGGAAAAATAGTTAAGTGTGCTGTTTTATATAAGAAGGATGATGAAAATAATATGGAAATTATGTCTTGTGAATCTTTAGGAACCTTGGATTTGACTTGCGATACGAGTGACAATACGTGGGGTTCAAGTCAAAATTTGAACAGAATGTTTAGTAGCTATGAGACAACCTTGAATGAGTATTGTAGAGAGTTTGCAAATTGGAATCTCTCTACGAAAGCAAGGACCATTGGAACCAACAGAGATGGGACTCCAGGCTTGGTTCCTAATGCGGGTACTTGGCCAGTGGTCCCTGATTTGGAAGTATGGGAAAATTATGGTATAGAAGTGGCTCCTACAGAATATGAGGATATGAGGTATGCAGTACGGTGTAAAAACGACTTGGAATACTGGAACTAGTACAAGTCCAGCTAAAGCTTATTGGGAGATACGGAACGGTTTCGCATTATTTAACTCAGTGTTTTAGCACCTATGTTATGCGTTCTGGTCCAGTTACTAATAAAGGATATACATTTTCTAGTTATAAGACTCAACTTGGCGTTTTAGGAGTGTTTGACCTCAAAGGCGACTGTCTAATTTGTAAGGGAGATGGCTCTTATGACAACCCTTATGTTATTGTCGAAAATTATGAATTGAATTCGTAGTAGAAAAACATAAATTGATAGGGTATACTATATAATATAGTCCAGATGTAGCAATATAATGAAAAAACATTTGCATTTCATAAAAATATGTGCTACAATAAATAAGGTTAAAAATTACCTTATACTTAGCAAAAGGGTAAAACTCCACTTTCGCTCAGTTTAAGGCAAATAAAAATTTATCATAGGAGGTGCTTTTAAGATGACAAAGGAAAGAAAGCAAGAAGTTATTGAAACATACAGAAGAGATGAGAAAGATACTGGTTCTCCAGAAGTTCAAATTGCTCTTTTAACAGAAAGAATTAATGAACTAACAGAACATTTAAGAGTTCATAAAAAAGACAATCACTCAAGAAGAGGTCTTTTAAAAATGGTTGGTTCAAGAAGAAATTTACTTAACTACTTAGGTAAAAAAGATGTTCAAAGATATAGAGACATCGTTGCAAAATTAGGTTTAAGAAAATAAGATAACTTACATTGGACGTTTGGGCTTATGCTAAAACGTCCAATTTGCAAGTTTCATAAAATTTGAAAAATTGTTTATCATAATATAGAATAAGCATTTTATATAATGATTTTCACAGTGTTTGTAATTAGTAAGTAGCTTGTATGATATATCAATAAGATTGATATATCATAGAGGTTACCCTAATTCAAATATTGTTAAAATAAATTTTAAAAATATAGGAGGAAAAATATGTTTAAAAGTTATACCACACAGCTCGCAGGAAGGGAGCTAACAATTGAAACAGGGAAAATAGCAGGACTTGCTAATGGAAGTGTCGTTGTAAAATATGGCGATACAGTTGTTATGGTAAATGTAACAGCATCAAAAGAGCCAAGAGAAGGAATTGATTTCTTTCCACTTTCAGTAGATTATGAAGAAAAACTATATTCAGTAGGAAAGATACCAGGAGGATTTACAAAAAGAGAAGGAAAGCCATCTGATAAAGCAATATTAACATCAAGAGCAATTGATAGACCGCTAAGACCACTATTTCCCAAAGATTTTAGAAATGATGTATGCGTTGTGGCAACAGTACTTTCTGTTGAACAAGATAACAGCCCAGAAGTGTGTGCTATGATAGGTTCAGCTGCAGCACTTGCTATTTCTAATATACCATTTGGAGGACCAACAGCTGCAGTTGCAGTAGGATGGGTAGATGGAGAAATTGTAATTAACCCAACAGTAGCGCAAAGAGAAAACAGTAGATTAACAGCAACTGTTGCAGGAACATTAGAAAAAATTACAATGATTGAAGCTGGTGCAGATGAAATACCAAATGAAACAATGCTAGAAGCCATCAAAAAAGCACATGAAGAAATTAAAAATATTTGTCATTTTATTTCTGACATTCAAAAAGAAATTGGAAAACCAAAATTTGAATATCAATCTTTTGCAGTAGACCCAGAATTCTATAACGACATTGTAGCAAACTTTAAAGATAGAATGTACCAAGATGTACAAGCAACAGACAAAGAAGTAAGAGATAGCAACATGGACAAACTTACAGAAGATATTAAAGCATATGTAGCAGAAAAATATGGAGAAGAAGCGGTAGAAGAAAGAAAATCTGATATAGCAGATAGTGTTCATGATTTAGAAAAAGCATGTGTAAGAGAAATGATACTAGAAGAACATAAACGTCCAGATGGAAGAAAAATAGACGAAATACGTCCACTTTCTTGTGAAGTAGATGTATTACCAAGAGTTCATGGTAGTGCCATCTTTACAAGAGGACAAACACAAGTTATGTCTGTTGTAACACTTGGAACAAAAAGTGAAGCACAAATGCTAGATGGTGTAGATGAAGAAGATTCTAAAAGATATATGCACCAATATAACTTCCCAGCATATAGTGTTGGAGAAGCAAGACCTTCAAGAGGACCAGGAAGAAGAGAAGTAGGACATGGAGCATTAGCAGAAAAAGCATTAGTACCAGTACTTCCTTCAGAAGAAGAATTCCCTTATGCAATAAGAGTTGTATCAGAAGTTTTATCATCAAATGGTTCAACATCACAAGCCAGCATTTGTGGAAGCACATTATCACTTATGGCAGCAGGTGTACCAATTAGAAAACCAGTTGCAGGAATTTCAACAGGACTTGTAACAGACAAAAACGATAAAAACAGATACATTATGCTAACAGATATTCAAGGAATAGAAGATTTCTTTGGAGATATGGACTTTAAAGTAGGTGGAACAAAAGATGGTATTACAGCTATTCAAGTAGATATTAAAA